>JAGPLX010000098.1 GCA_018053185.1 Syntrophobacteraceae bacterium | reverse complement strand
GTCGGGGAGCTTTAAAAGCAGGAAATTGGCCGCTGCGGGAAAAACCCGGCAGCCTTTCAGACCTCCGAGGATTCTCGCCATGTGCGCCCGCTCCCTCTCGATGAGAGACAGGGTCTCCCGCCGGTACTCCTCGAGGCCCAGGCAGTATTCCCCCGCCACCTGCGCCAGGGTGTTCACCGACCAGGGCGGAAGAAACCCCCGCAGCCTTGCCGCAAGCTCCCCGGAAGCAAACAGGTAGCCGATTCTCAAGCCGGGAACCCCGTAGAACTTCGTCATCGAGCGAATCAGCACCAGCCGGTCAAACTCCCCCACGAAGGTCTTGAGGGATTCCTCCTCGCAGAAGTCCACGAACACTTCGTCCACCACGCAAAGGAAAGAGAGCTGCCGGGATTTTTCCAGGGCCCACTGCCGCACATCTCGAGGAAGAAGCGTCCCCGCCGGGCTCCCGGGGTTGGTGAGCAGCAGGGCATCGGGGGAGAACCCCTCGAGGGCTTTTTCAAGCTCGTGGATTGTGGGCTGGAAATTGTTTTCCGGGCGGGTGAAGACCTTGCGGAGCTCGACCTCCTGGATCTCGAAGGCCCTCCGGTATTCGGTGAATGCCGGCAGCACCATGACGGCCCTTCGCAGTTGAAACGCTTTGGGGAGCCAGTAGATGAGCTCGGTGGAACCATTGCCCACCACGATCCGCCCGCGGCTCAGCCCGTGAAAGTTAGCCAGGGAGTCCACCAGGGCGCGGTTGTGAATGTCCGGGTAGTGCTCGACCCGGTGCAGGGAGGGCAGGACATGTTTCCACATCCCGGGCGGTGGGCCCAGAGGGTTGATGCTGGCGCTGTAATCCAGGATGGCCTCGGGGGCGCAACCCAGTCGAAGAGCAATTTCGTAGACGTTTCCGCCGTGGGGGAGGGTCATGGGAGCATTTCCCTGAAAAGATGCGTGAAGACTTCTCCGGCCCGGGTTCCGAAGAAACAGAACTGAACGGCCAGGGCCGTCACAAGGGCCAGCAACGAAGCGGTATACAGGAGCCGGATCATGGAACGATAAGCGTCGATGGAAAGAGGGCGAATCGGATCTCCCAGGGTGGGCTTTTCGACGGGTTTTCCGAAATAGAGATTGACCCCTCCCAGCCGGATTCCCAGGGCCCCCGCCGCGGCCGATTCCGGGTAGCCGGCGTTGGGGCTTTTCATCTTGCGGGCATCCCGCCGGAGGATGCGCCACGAGCTTCGCCAGTCCAGTTTGAGCAGGGCTGCGGCCGCGAAGAGGAGCAGCCCGCTCAGTCTCGACGGAATCCAGTTGGCCGCATCGTCGGCCCGGGCGGCAAACCACCCGAAATGACGGTAGCGGTCATTGAGATAGCCCACCATGGAATCCATCGTGTTGACCGCCTTGTAGACCATGCCGCCTACTGGCCCGGCCAGGGCGAGATAAAAAAGCGGCGCCACAATCCCGTCGGAGACATTCTCGGAAACCGTTTCCATCACGGCCCGGAGAATGTCCCGCTCGTCGAGGGCCGAGGTATCCCGGCTCACGATACGGGCCAGGCGCGTGCGGGCAAGATCGAAGTCCCCCCGTCCCAGGGCGTCCACCACCCGGGCTGATTCCCTGTGGAGGCTGCGGGTGGCCAGGGCGCTGTACACCAGCCAGGTCGTGACCAGGTGACCCAGCCACCTGTGGACGAAAAAGGCCGTACCCAGGACGACGATCGTCGCCGATGCCGTCAGGAGGACCACCGCCGCCCAGAAGAAAAAGCCGGCCAGGCGCTGCAAAACGGCGTCGGGGGAGCCCGGGTAAAAGACGCGCTCGAGCCTTGCGACGAGAAACCCGATCCACCGGACCGGGTGAGGCCAACCCTCGGGGTCCCCCAGGAGAAGATCCAACACGTACCCTGCCGTCAAATGCCATGGGAAAAACAGCACCGGAATCCTTTCAGCCGTGTCGAGCGGGCCCATCGAGGCCGATCAGCCCGTAGATCCTCCCCACATCCACATGCCGGCGAAGGTGGTCGGCCAGCAGGTCGTATTGCTTCTCTCTCCACTTCATGAAGGAGAACGAGGTGGAGGACAGCACCTCTTCCCGGCCGGAGCGTCTTCCGAGGTCCTCGAGAAACCTCTTCCTGAACCCGTCGTTGTCGAAAATCCCGTGGATATAGGTCCCCCAGACCCGCCCTTCGGCCTGGACGAACCCGTCCTCGACGGAGACCGGGCACCCCCCGCGACGGGTGATCCGAAAGAGGGGCAGGTTGGTTCCCTGTACGGGGCGGGTCCTCCCCATGTGGATCTCGTAGCCGTAGAGGGGAGACTCGATGGAACCGGCCGGCGCCTCTTCCCCAAAGCAAAAAATCATCTCGGCCTCGACCTGGGAGGTGATCTTCTCGGGAAGCATTTCCGTTTCCACTTCCAGGAGCCCCAAGCCAGGGACCTCCCCCAGCCCGCTTTCGACCCCGAGGGGGTCCCGGACGCAAAGGCCGAGCATCTGGTACCCTCCGCAGATCCCCACCACCGTGCCGCCGGCCTTGTAGAAGGACACCACGGCATCGGCCAGCCCCGAACGTTTCAAAAACGCCAGGTCCTCGAGGGTGTTTTTACTTCCCGGCAGGATCACCGCGTCGTAGTGGAAGGCCTTCCCCGGACGGTCGAAATATTCCAGCCGCACCTGCGGGTCCTGCTCGAAGCAGTCAAAATCCGTGTAGTTCGAGAGGTAGGGAAGGCGAAGCACCCCGATGCGCAAAGACCCCCGCTCGAAGGCGCCCGCTCCCGCACTCCTCATTCTCCCCTGGAGCGCTACGCTGTCTTCCTCGGGAATGGAAATGTGATCGAAATAAGGGATCACCCCCAGGACGGGTTTTCCCGAACGCTCCTCGAGAAGGTCTATGCCCGATCGGAACAGTTGAGGGTCCCCACGGAACTTGTTCACCAGGAACCCTATGATCCGGTTTTGCTCGGATTCGGTCATGAGGGCCAGACTTCCCAGCAGGGAGGCGAAAATTCCCCCGCGATCGATGTCCCCCACCAGGATGCACGGAGCGTCCGCCATTTCGGCCATGGCCAGGTTGACCAGGTCATGCTCCTTGAGGTTCAGCTCGACCGCACTGCCGGCCCCCTCGAGGACCACCACATCGAAGCGGCCCGCCAACCGTTCAAAGCATTCGCGAACAACCGGGACCAGGGTCTTCTTGTATCGGTAGTATTCACGGGCGGAGAAATTCCCGACGGCCCTGCCCCGGACGATCACCTGGGACCCCGTCCGGGAGGTCGGCTTGAGAAGCACGGGGTTCATGTCCACGTGGGGCTCGATGCCCGCCGCTTCCGCCTGGACCACCTGGGCCCTCCCCATCTCGCCTCCCTCCGGGGTGATGAAGGAATTGAGGGCCATGTTCTGGGCCTTGAACGGAGCCGCCCGATAGCCGTCCTGTTTCAGAATGCGGCAAAAGCCCGCCGTGACGATGCTCTTTCCCACGTCCGAGCCGGTGCCGAGAAACATGAGGGTCTTTGCTTTGGGGCTCACGGACTTCATTTCCTTGTGGACAATTGAAACTGCCTGCACCGCTCCGCAAAGTGCCGGGCCGCCCGGGGCGCACTCCCCCAGTGGAGATGCACGTAGCTCGCGAGAACACTCCCCACGGCGTACCCTTCGGAGCGGGGCACCGCATCCCTCCGGCCGTGGACCTCGTAGACTTCTTCCAGGGACTGGTTTGGATCCATGTCCACGATCTCGGAGTAGTGGAATTCGTGCCCCCGGATTCTCGATCCCGCCCCGCCCAGGAGACACTCCCCGCGCAGCTCCACCTCGGTATAGCCCAGGGCCTTGCGCCTGGGAAGCATTCTCGTTCGAAAGGGCAGAATTCCGGCCATGGGAAAGACCTCCCCTTCCACCGTCTCGATGGACCGACTGAGGGTCATGAGTCCGCCGCATTCGGCGTAAACGGGCATCCCCGCCGCCGAAGCCCGGCGGAGATCCTCGAAAAATCGGCTTTGAGTGGAAAGCCCGGATGCGAACAGTTCGG
>JAGPLX010000009.1 GCA_018053185.1 Syntrophobacteraceae bacterium | reverse complement strand
TTCAATATGTCACCTCCCAAGTGAGTTTCGGTGAGGTACACATATAGCATGATTCTCCATACATTACAACATGTTAACAGCACAATCTATAAGCATACGATATTTGTATTCTCACGGATTCAGGTTTCTGGTCAGCTACGAGCCCGATGGGAAGGCCAATGATATATGGTTTTCATACTACAAAGACCTTCGAGAAACTGGAGGGCGCCTAAAATTAGGCTATGGCCCAGGAGGTCCTCCTGTTCTGGGAATAGACCAAATATTGTCATTGCTAAAGACATTGACTAATCTTGGGTTGATAGACAAGGACAAAATTAGAGGTTTGATGGCATAACAACCGCATCAACTCGGACTGGCAATTCCGCTGCGCTCCATTGCCAGCCGGTTATGCGGGGCGTTAGGCGCAAATCGGAGATAGCACACGGGACCCCGTGATGGGAGACAAGTATGACAGCGCAAGTGCATGAGAAACTGATTTTTGAAGGACGAGAAACGTCAATGGCGTTTTGTCCTCCAATACCAGAAGATCATCCAAGAGTAATTGAACTGACTCAAGAAGAGATAGAAAAAGGGAGCGTCCATCCTTTGGTGTTCACCACCGCTTGCTGGCGTGGCTATATTGGCACTTGGGAAATCAAGGACGGTCGTTTTTACCTCGTGAACATAACAGGCCGATACAAGATAATTGGAAATGATCCCATCCCTGCCGACTGGTTCACTGGTGTTATCCAAATACCCCAGGGAGAAGTTCTACACTACGTACATATGGGCTTTGGCTCTGTCTATGAACAAGAAATTCACGTGAAGATCGAGAAGGGAAAGGTTGTAAAATCACGTGTAATTGATAACAGGAATAAGGACGTCAACACTTGGGAACTCGGCTGGGGAAATCTGCCCGGCCTTGAGAATCGCTTTGAAGGGGACGATGAGTTGTAAAAGCAGTATGGCGGTTAATAGAGCTGGGTTGCGCCTAACACGCGCATCCAGCCGACACGCTCCGCTCGCTTCGCTCGCTCCGCGTGCGGCTGAAGCGCAGGTCGTTGGGCAATTATTAGGAGACAGAATGGCTACTTGGCAAATCGCAATGAAGATGAATCTCACTTCGCCTGTCGCAGGGATATCAGGATCACTTGTAGTTCTGGCCCTTATTTTCGGGTTGTGTTAGCCATCCCTTGCAATGGGCGTACAAAATTGGGGGAACACCGTGGAGGAAGAGATATGGAAATTGGAAGAGGCTTACTTCACCAATCTTTACAAAGCCAACTATGAAGGGGTGCTCTCTCTAGTACACCAGCAGTTTCTGGGATGGCCCGGCAACCTGCCCAAGCCTATCGGCAGAGAAGAAAGTGCACAGTTCATGAAGAGGCTGATTCCTCAGCCTACGGCATGTTCCATACGGATTAAACGTGTCGGTTTGCAGCAGGCCGGAGATACGGTATTGACCCAATATATTCTGCATGTGGATTGCCCAGATGCTTCCGGAACCATAAAGGCGCAGTCATCGCGGATCACACATACATGGACTAGAGATAAGGGTCAATGGAAGCTCCTGGGTGGAATGAGTATCGACATCCAAAAAGAGTAGATCAAGTATGCCATATTGATGTGTAGCAAAGCTAACCGCCCAACGAAACAATCCAGCGGACGTCTTACACCCGCCGCTGATTTCGGCGTTAGCACTTAACAGGGGGAAACATGAGCAAGGGGAAAGTGGTTCTAGGTGTAGCAGCGGGACTTTTTGCCGTCTACGTATTGGCCGCACCCTACATCACCGTTTATCGAATGAAATCTGCGGCGGAAAACCATGACGGCGAAGCCCTTTCCGAGCACATAGAATTTCCTAGCGTTCGTCAGAGCCTCAAGGACCAGATGAATGCCATGTTCGCGAAGAAAATAGCCGAAGATGAGGATATGAAGAACAACCCATTTGCAGCGTTGGGCGCGGCCTTCGCAGGTGTGATGGTCGACAAGATGGTGGATGCCTACGTCACTCCGGCAGGGATCACTCAGTTAATGGCCGGTGAGAAGCCGCGGCCGGGAGCGGAACAAGGTGACGGTAGTGCCGGTAACTCAGGGCGCAAGCCGCTGTCGGATGCGTCGATGTCCTACGAGTCTCTTGACAAATTTGTTGTAAAGGTCAAGGGGGACAACGGCGGAGAAGGAAAGTTTGTCCTTCGTAGGCGAGGCATTGGCTGGAAGCTCACGGACATCATCATTCCGCTGGAATGAGTGCTAACAACAGGTTCCACCCGACGGCCCTGCCGCCGCTTCGCGTCGTCAGGGCTGCGGTTGAACCTGGGCGTTAGGCTTACCGAACCAGCTTGAGACGATTGGAGACCACATGGCCGAGCTAGCTCACATGCTTGAGTGGATTGGCAATCATCTGGCCGCCCTGGGAGTTCTGGGCGCATCGACGACTTTCATCTGGTCTGCCATCCAGTTCTTCCTGGGGAGGCGGCAAGACCGCCAAACCCGTGAGTTCGAAGCGTACCATCGCCTCATCAAGGAACTCGTCGTGCCCGATGAGAAGTCGGGCGCCACATGGGTGGACCGACAAGTGGCTGTTGCGTTCGAACTCAGGCACTTTCCTCGGTACTTCGAGGTGACCTACAGAATTCTGTCTGGTCTGCGCGAAGCATGGAGCCAGCCCCAAGGAAACACCACTCGTCTGCTGGAGGAAATGGACCGAACGCTCTCATACATCCGCAAGCGGAAGCCTAACAAGGCGTTGAACGCGACGGGCGCTGGCGCGCCCGCGCGTTAACGCCAACTCGTTATGCCAGGCAAAAAAGATACATTTCCAATCGGCGAAACATGGTATACTAAACTAAAACTAATATCTTATGCTCTTATGCGGAGGTAAACATGATAAAAACCCACGAACTTTTTGACGAAGCAGTTTCGCTACCAGTCGAGATAAGAGCGCAACTTATAGATAAACTTCTCCGAAGTATTCATCCCCTCCAGAAAGAAATAGACGAATTATGGGCAGCGGAAGCAGAAAAGAGGGTTGAAGAAATAAAAAGTGGTAAAGTAAAAACGATACCAGGCGATAAGGTATTTAAAAAAATACTTGGCAGGTAAAGTTCTTGAATTATTCTTTCCATCCCAATGCCGAAAAGGAGTTAAATGATGCTATCGCTTATTATAATGAGTGTCGAAATGGTCTCGGATTGGAATTTGCAAAAGAAGTCTACTTGGCAATTCAAAATATTCTTTCCTTTCCTTATGCTTGGTCTCCACTTTCTGCAAATACCAGAAGATGTTTAACAAATCGTTTCCCATACGGGGTCATATACCAAATTACAGATGAAGAGGTATTTATAATCGCTGTCATGCACCTCAACAGAGAACCCGACTATTGGAAAAAGAGGGGAAAGAAGGCATAACAAGGCGCTCCACCTGACCGCTATTCCGCTGGCGCTCCATAGCGGCAGGTGAGCTTTGCGTTAGACGCCAAGGAGGTGAGATCGTGTCGATGAAACCGCTACCGATCCTTTGGCAGAGGCTTGTGAGCCCCGAGGGCAAGACATGTGATCGCTGTAGTGCTACATATCAAGAGATGCAGAGCGCAGTCGAAAAACTCAAACAGGCCCTCCGGCCGCTGGGCATTGAGCCAACTTTCGAGATAAGGGAGATAGATGAGAGATCGTTCAAGGCGAACCCATCGGAATCCAACCGCATTTGGATTGCGGGGAGACCGATGGAGGAATGGCTCGGTGCAAGCGTCGGAAGCAGCCCCTGTTGCTCCGTCTGCGGCGCATCAGAGTGTCGAACGGTCGAAGTAGAGGGAACCACCTTTGAAACGATCCCCGAGGAGCTTTTCCTCAGAGCGGCTTTAGTCGCTTCCGCCCAGTTGTTAAGCGCCGGAAGAGATGATGTCGTCTATTCATTCACGGCAGCGCAACGCAGGCCGTCGTACTTTCGGTACGGCTGCTGCGTCGAGAGACAGCGCCACAGACGATCTCCAGTAGCCCCACTGACGAGGACGCCGCACAACCCGCCATTGAACCGGATCCGCCTCCGCTCCCACCACAGCCTGACTACACCTCAACTCTCAAGGGCATCAAGACAGCGCTTTGGTTAGTAGCGGGTCTCATGCTTCCCGGGCTGTTCAAGTGAATGCATTGCGCCTGTGGGTGAGGCCTAACCTGTAGATAGGATGGACCGCCTTCGGCGCTCCATCCTATCGGGGCGTGCAATGATTGCGTTTCAGGTGTCGCGCCGAAGGCGCTCCACCTATCAACGCAATGAAGCGACCCCTCGTGGCTTTGCCACTTCGGTGTCGCTTCGCTCGGTCGGCGGCTTATTGCACGCCCCGTTCGATACAAGCACATGAAAGGAGGAGATAGCGATGAAGTTGATGACAGACGATGGTGGTTGGAGTCCGTATCTGGCGGGGGCGTTGTTAGGAGTGCTGGCTATCGTTTCGGTGTATGCAACTACTCAATGGATGGGAAAGACTAATTATCTCGGCGCATCAACGACCTTTGTGCGTGCCGCAGGGCTGATTGAACGGACGGTCTTTCCTGAGAGAGTCGCTGCCAACGAATACTTCACCAAGGAAAAAGTACGTGTGGATTGGCAGTTCATGCTCGTTATCGGGATATTCTTCGGGGCCTTGATCTCATCCAAAACCGACAGGAGCTTCAAGCTGGAAAGTGTTCCGCCGACTTGGCAAGAGCGGTTCGGCCCATCAATAGGAAAACGAGCCGCAGGAGCCTTTCTGGGAGGTATTGTGGCCATGATAGGTGCCCGCATGGCAGACGGCTGTCCAAGTGGTCACGGTCTCAGTGGCATGATGCAGTTGTCGGTCAGTTCTTTCATCGCATTGGCCATGTTCTTCGGTACCGGGGTCATCGTTGCCGGACTTTTGTACAGGAGGATATCATCATGAACATAGATCAAATACTTGGCTTGATCACGGGCATATTCTTCGGGTTCCTTCTGCAGAAGGGCCGCGTTCTGCGCTTTGAAAAGCAGGTCGGTGCCATGCTCCTGAAGGACATGACTATCTTCAAGTTTATGCTGTCTGCCGTACTGGTCGGCATGATAGGAATTCAATTTCTCGCCAGCGCCGAAATCATTACCTTGAGCCACAAGTCCATGAACCTGGGCGCCGTCTTGGTTGGAGGTGCTCTTTTCGGCTGCGGCTGGGCAGTAATGGGTTTTTGTCCGGGAACCTCCATAGGTGCTCTTGGCGAGGGACGCTGGCACGCAGTCTTCGCTATTGCAGGCATGGTAGTAGGGGCGGCTGTCTACGCCGAGCTCTATCCTTTTTTCAAATCCACGATTCTTGCCTGGAAGGACTTCGGTAAAATTGGTGTAGCCGATCTATTGAACATCTCAACCTGGTTCATAATTCCGGTATTCTGGGCTGGAATCATCTGGTTGTTTGTTTGGTTTGAGCACAAAAATCTCTGAAAATGAATGATCGAACAAGGGCATCCAGGCCGACGCGGCATAGCCGCGCAGCTGATGCCCAGCGTTAGGCGCACGAGAGCGCGTTTCTTCAGCCACATGAAGGGGGAACAAGAATGGCCTTGAGGACATGTCCAGACTGCGGCCACAGCGTGTCCGACTTGGCCCGTACGTGTGTCCAATGTGGGCGACCGCTCGGCGCTTTCGCCCTTGGGCCCGCACATCCGGGCGAGGCTACAGCCGGAGCCACGGAGCCGCCCGACTCCGAGCAGACCCAGATGCCTGCGACGCCCGGGGTCAGCTCCTTGCCGCTGTTTCCCGTGGCGACCCACAAGTTCGTCGTCCTTTCTATCTGCAGCTTCGGCATCTACGAGCTCTATTGGTGCTACCAGAACTGGAAGCGGCTCAAGCAGGCCTCCGGCGAGAATCTGAGCCCGTTTTGGAGAGCCTTCTTCGCGCCACTCTGGGGGTTCTCCTTGTTCAAGAGAATACGCGCCTTGGCACTGTCAACGGGAACGCCGATCGATTGGAGTTCGGGAGTCCTCGCGACGTTTTATCTGGTTCTGAACATCACGTGGCGCCTTCCGGATCCCTGGTGGCTCATCAGTCTCGCGACGTTCATTCCGATCTTGCCGGTGCAACAAGCGGCACAGCGGGTCAATGAGCGGTACGCAGGAGACATCGCGGAAGGGCGTAACGATAGCTACAGCACGGCAAACATTGTGCTCATCGTGCTGGGAGGTCTATTCCTGATCCTGGCCGTAGTCGGAACCTTCATGCCGGAGTGATCCATCGTGCGCCTAACGAATAAGGATAGATCGTGGATCGCTTCGCTCTCACGATCTATCCTTATTCGTTAGGAGTGTCATCTTGAAGAGCAGTGGCAGTTCCCCCTCCGGTCTCACTTTTCCATCTGGAGAAGACGGAGTACCTCTTCTGCCACCCTTTCCTCACTCAGGGTGTCCGTATCCAGGGAGACATGAGCCGTGGCCGCATACAGGGCCGATCGTTCCTGAAGCAGGGTTTCGATTTCCTCGCGCAGGGGCAGCGTGGAAAGAGGAGGGCGCTGCGTGGCGGAGGCCGGATCCGCCAGGATGCGGGATTCGATGGCGTCCGGTGAAGCCCTGAGCCATACGACCTCGAAGGAGCGTTTCAGAATCTCTCGGTTGGTGGCGTCCAGAACGACTCCGCCTCCCGTAGCCACCACCACTCCGTCCATTTGGGCAAGTCGTAAGAGGAGATCCGATTCCTCCCTCCGAAAGGATTTCCACCCGTGGCGCCGCACCCAGCAATCGATGGTGGTTCCGAAGGAGTGGGTCAAAAATTCGTCCATGTCCACGAAGATTTTTCCCAACTCGCGGGCAAGAATCCTCCCTACGCTGCTCTTCCCTGTTGTTCGAAATCCAATCAGTGCTATATTATCGCCCCTTACGTTCATGGAGGAAGATCCATTCTATGGAGGTCGATATTGATGGTTGAGGAGACTGTCAGCCGACGGACACCCAACGGGGAACGTCAGCGAGCCATTCTGGCGGACCGGATGCCGTTCCTCCCGCCCCTCCTGGGAGGGGCGCTCCGCCTTTGGCACTGGAGCTGCCGTTTCACACTGCTTGGCACGCACCATGAGGAGGAAGCTTTATCCCATGGTCCCGCCGTGCTCTATGCCTGCTGGCATTTCGCCTATCCGGCCGTCGTTTATCATTTTCGAGACCGGAATGGAATGCTCATGGTCAGCCGAAGCCGGGACGGGGAGTGGATGGCACGCGTGCTCGAGTACATGGGATTCCAGAGTGCTCGGGGTTCTCGAGACAAGGGCGGCGGCACCGCACTGCGCAGGATGATCGGTCACATTCGTGCGGGATATCCCGGCGGCCTCATCGCCGACGGTTCCCAGGGCCCTCCCCTGATTGCCCAGAAGGGAATCCTGATCCTGGCCCGCCATACAGGGGCTCCCCTGGTTCCCGTAAGCATGGCTGCCCGGCCGTGCTGGCGCTTTCCGACCTGGGATCGAACGGTCCTTGTGAAGCCCTTTGGTCATGTTTTCCTGGCTTTCGGCTCCCCCATTTGGGTCGATCCGGAGTCTTCCTCCAAAGACCTGGATACAATGAGGAGAAACCTCGAGAGCTCTCTCAAGGAACTCACAAGGCGATGTGAGGAGGCTCTCCGCGGGTAACCCTCTTCGGCTGTTTGCCGTCCATTCGGATCTTGAAAAGTCATGGGCGCTCTGTTATGTGATCCCTGGATTTAGGTTTTTTCCCGAATCACGGGAGATTTTGCCGGGTATTCGGTTGGGAGTTTGGAGTAGAGCAGATGATCGCTGGTTCCGCGTCGGTGGAACGGGAGGAAAGTCCGGGCTCCACAGGGCAGGATGCTGGGTAACGCCCAGTCTCGGTGACGAGGAGGATAGCGCCACAGAAAGCAAACCGCCACGCCTCGAGCGGGGTAAGGGTGAAACGGTGAGGTAAGAGCTCACCAGTCCCGATGGTGACATCGGGAGCTAGGCAAGCCCCATCCGGTGCAAGACCAAATAGGAGAGCGTTTGAGGGCGGCCCGTCCGAGCTCTCGGGTAGGTTGCTGGACCTCATCGGCAACGGTGAGGCTAGAGGAATGATCGTCACCCTGTTTCCTCGAGGGGACAGGGAACAGAACCCGGCTTATGATCTGCTCCAGACTCCCTTTTTTCTCTGTTGAAACGTTTCCCGTATGGTGAACACTTATGCAGTCATCGCGGCTGCAGGACGCGGCCTCAGAATGGGGGAAAAAATCCCCAAACAGTTCCTTGAAATCGCGGGAAAGCCCATTCTGTACCACACCTTGACAAAGGTCTGCGAAACCTCTTTCCTGGGAGGCACCATTTTGGTGGTCCCCGAGGATTATCTAGGCGAATCCCAGGAACTTGTTCGAAGGGTGATGGAAGCGGTTTCCGGCGGGCGGGGTCGAAGCTCCGGCGCCATTCAAGTCATTGCGGGGGGGCCGGAGCGTCAGGACAGTGTTTTCAACGCCCTCAGTGCTCTTCCCACCGAGGTCGAGTGGGTCCTGATTCATGACGGGGTTCGCCCCTTTGTATCCCTTCGGCTGTTGGAAGAAACCTGGAGGACGGCCCAGCGAAGCGGGGCGGCCATCACGGCGGTCCCAGCCACCGATACGGTGAAGAGGGTGCGGCAAGGGCAGGTGATGGAGACCCTGGCTCGGGAAGAGATCTGGCTGGTGCAAACGCCGCAGGTCTTCCGCAGGGATCTCCTTCTGGAAGCCTATCAAGCTGCGAGACGGAACGGATGGGTCGCCACGGACGATGCCGCCTTGATCGAGCGCCTGGGAAGGACTGTGGCGGTGGTGGGAGGAGAGCGCACGAACATTAAAGTCACCACCCCCGCCGATATGGAGTGGGCGGCCTGGTACTGGGGTTCCTGCCGGGAGGGATCCTGACGGCTGCCGCCGGGTTCGGGCTGTAGTTCGTCCCGGGGGGTTCTGCCCCAAAAGGGCTTGCATGCGGGTGGGTTTTGGATACGACGTGCATGGATTGGTTTCGGATCGCCCGTTGGTCCTGGGCGGGGTTGTGATTCCCCATTCCTGCGGCCTCCTGGGGCATTCCGATGCCGACGTCCTGCTCCATGCCATTTGTGACGGACTGCTCGGAGCCGCGTCCCTGGGAGATATCGGTTGTCATTTTCCGGACTCGGACCCGGAATTCAAGGGGATATCGAGCCTGATTCTCCTCGAAAGGACTATGAGGCTGATCCGGGAAAAGGGCTGGGATCTCGGAAATATCGACTGCACCATCGTCTGCCAGAAGCCTCGCCTCGCACCTTATATTCCCCGGATGATCGAGGAGATCTCCCGGGTGACAGGGGCCCGTCCGGAAACCATCAACGTGAAGGCGACCACAACGGAACACCTGGGATTTGCCGGGCGCGAGGAAGGAATTGCCGCTTACGCGACGGTCCTCCTGGAAAGAAAGACCTGCCCCGGCACCAGATGACGGGCCAGGGCGGGAACTTGGGCTTCAGATCATTGCACCCCGGCACAAAAGCAGCTTCACGGGTTGGTACGGGTCCGCATGAGTCAGGGTCCATCCAACGGCAGGCCCGAGAGGATGCGGGTTCCGGATCCCGGGTCGAAGGACGAGGGAAGTCGATGAGCGAAATCCTCCGACACTCACTCGTTCGAGGACGTTCGCATGGCTCCGCCTATCCGGCGCCTTCCCCATTCTCTATTCCATGGAGATGTTTTCAGGAATTGCGGGGATGATATTATGGGCATGGAACCGTGATCCTTCGGTTGTGTGCACGTGGTTGATCCGCATTCAGGCTTTTCACCTGCCGCCAACTCCTTTCATCGAGAGAGGAAGGTCCTGGAGATCCTTTTCGTCAAAGGAAGGAAGATCCCTCTCCCCCCTGGTGAGAGAGGCAAGGAGATCCGAAGGAAATGGCATTACAGGTCTACAATACCCTCACCAAACGCAAGGAAGAGTTCGTCCCTCTCGAACCCGGAAAGGTCCGGTTGTATGTCTGCGGGGTGACCGTCTACGACCTGGGTCATATCGGGCACGCCCGGTCCGCCATTGTCTTCGATGTGATCTACCGATATCTCACTCACCTGGGTTTCGAGGTCACCTACGTGCGGAATTTTACGGACATCGACGACAAGATCCTCCGCCGCTGTTCCGAGGAAAACTCCGACTTCCGGACGGTGGCAGACCGCTACATCGCCAGTTTCAGCAAGGACATGGATTCGCTCGGCACCTTGCCTCCCACTGTGGAACCCCTGGCGACGGACCACATTCCCGAGATGATCGAGATCATCGGACGCCTCATGGACAAGGGCTTCGCCTACCAGTCGGGGAAGGACGTCTATTTCGAGGTGGAGAAGTTCGCGGACTATGGGAAACTCTCCGGACGCCGACTGGAAGACATGCTGGCGGGGGCCCGGGTGGAGGTGGATGTCCACAAACGAAATCCTCTGGATTTTGTCCTATGGAAGGGGAGCAAGCCGGGGGAACCCTCCTGGGATTCCCCCTGGGGGCCGGGACGCCCCGGGTGGCATATCGAATGTTCGGCCATGGGAAAACGGTACCTGGGGGCGACCTTCGACATCCATGGAGGGGGCAGGGACCTTATCTTCCCCCATCATGAAAACGAAATCGCCCAGAGCGAAGCCGCCTTTGGAGTGCCGTTTGTTCGCTATTGGATCCACAATGGATTTGTGAACATCAACAACGAGAAGATGTCAAAATCCCTGGGGAATTTCTTCACCATTCGGGATGTGCTGAAGAGGGTTCACCCCGAAGCGCTGCGCCTCTTCCTCTTGAGCAAGCATTACCGCAGCCCCGTGGATTTTTCCGATGAATCGGTGGGAGAGGCCGACCGTGGCCTCGAGCGCCTCTACGGCACTCTGGGGGACGGCCTCCAAAGAAGCGGCCCTCCCTCCGGAGGCTTTGGGGAAGGGGTACTGAAAGAGCAGGACACGGAGCTGTGGGAAGCCGTCGAAACGCTTCCTACCCTTTTCCATGAGGCCATGGACAACGATTTCAACACGGCCCAGGCCATCGGCCATCTCTTCGCTCTTCAGCGCCACCTGCAACGATTCCTGGACCGATTCGGCCGGAAAAAGCTCAAGGGCCCAGCTGGAGCCTTGACCTGGAAGGCCTCGAGTGCCCTCAGGGACCATGCCCGGATTCTAGGCCTTCTCACGCGGGACCCCGAAGTTTTCGAGCAGGAACAGCGATCCTTGAAAATCCAGTCCACCGGCATGACCGAGGAGGAAGTGGAACGCCTCATCCAACTGCGCCGGAAAGCCAGGCAGGAGAAAAACTTTGCCGAAGCAGACCGTATCCGCGGGGAGCTCGAGCAAAAGAGGATCCAACTGGAAGACACCCCTCAGGGCACACGCTGGCGGGTTCTCCTTTAACGGCTGCTGGGAAACCCCCTTCTTTCTACCCTGCTTTTCCGCAGCAGGATCCCGGGATGCACCCGGCGGCCCCCGGCCGTGAACCACAGCAGGCGGTATCTGTGGCCGCGGGAAGCCTTCTTTCTCCCTTGAGGCCGGATGCCGGGGAAGAGGCCGACAGGAGTCTCCGAAGGCGTGTGCTGTTGCAGGAGGGGCACCTGGTGTTTTCCTCGCGACCGAGGACCAGTTGCTCGCAGGTGTGCGAACAATCCAGACATAAATATTCGTAGATGGGCATATGCTCTCCTTTTAGGAACGCTAGACCGTCCGGGAAATTCCCTCGGGCGGTGTACGGCCCGCTCGGAACGGCCGGTCGGCTCTTGCATGGAAATCCCCCGGGGCAAGGGTGGGATTTCAACGACTCGTCGTGGCTAGTGGGCGCATCCTCGTCCACCCGCATGCCCCGCACAGGTGTGCTCCGAAGTGAAGGTAGGCAGCTTTCCCGCAAGGATGAGGTCCAGGTTTTCCTGGACGGTTCCTTCTAGAGCACGGAAAACGGTGACTCCGTGGGCGTTCAATTTCATCAGGGCCCCCATTCCGATCCCGCCCGCCACGACCCCGTCCACTTTCCTTCCCTGGAGGGCCCGTAGAGGTTGACACATGCCGTGAGCGTGATGGAGGTCGGCGTTGGCAATCTCTTCGAATGCCATGGAGTTGGTGTCCACGATGACAAAACCGGGAGCCGAACCGAAATGCCCATAGACCATACTTTGAAGCCCCTGCAGCGTTTCTGTGGGAAAACAGATCTTCATGAGATGTACCTCTGATTGATAGGTGATTTGGTATCGATTCATAAACTCACTTGAATCCGCCTTGGAAGTTCATAGGAGGTATAAAGACTCCTTGAGCTATTGTCAAGCCGGCCCGTGGGCGCTCCGAACCCTCGTTCCGCCCACCATGCCGTAAAAGCTTTCACGAAGACTCCTTGCAAACGACTTTCGCTACATAGTATATAGTTTCATCAACCGTGACGGGCCAGGAGGAAACCATGGAGGCAGGCAATTTTATCGCAGTGAAAGAAGTATTCATCAAGAGCGACCGTATCCAGGGAAACATGGTCATTCTCAAGGAATCCGAGGATTCCAACCAATACTTCATGATGTTTGTGGGAGATGCGGAAATCACGGCCATCGCCAAGGAAAAAGGCTTGGTGGAACCCAAAAGACCCCTGACTCACGATCTTTACTTGGAGATTTTACACAGAGCCGGTGTGGTATTCGATCGCGTCGAAATCTTTTCCATGCAGGAAAATACGTATTTTGCCAAGGTGTATGCCCGTATCCAGGGACAAGAGGCGATCTTCGACAGCCGGCCCAGCGATGCCGTTGCCCTGGCACTCCACGAGAGAGTCCCGATTCTGGTGAACCGGAAGCTGTTGCGCCGCGAGTTGAGTCAAGAGGAGATCCAGGAATACGAAACGATTGTCAAGACAGTCAAATTCTGAGTTGCTCATCGACCGAGTTTTTGTCCGGGTCCGCTGATTCTCACGGAAAAGACCTCTGTGCCGTTGGAGAGTGGACAGGGTCTCTTTTGACCATCGCAAGGTTCAGAGCCGGTTTTGGCCGGCTCTGCTGTTTTTTCCCATGAACAAGCTTGGCCCGGCAAACACCCACACAGGATATCCGTCCATGTCCATACAATCTTCCTCTGCAACTTTTGTTCGTTATTACTTGCCCAGTCCTCCGGCGGAGGATTTCTGGAGTTATGTCGAAGAGAAGCTGAACTCCGGTCGTTTTCATGAGTGCCGGGAGGAGAACGAGTGGTCTGCGGGGTTCACCTCCTGGGACGATTTTTTCGACGATTCCTTCGAGTCCGGGAGCTATCACAAGGGAGAGTACATCGCCTTTCATTTTCGCGTGGACCAGAAAAAGGTTCCCCCTTTGGTTCTCAAGCAGCATATGAGAGAAGCAATCCAGAAGTATCGGGAAGAAACGGGCGGCAAGTGGCCGTCACGGCAGCAGAAGCAAGAGATGCAGGAGAACGTGCAGGTCGCTCTCCTGAGCAGGGCATTCCCCAAACCAGGCGGCTTCGACGTGGTTTGGAACCCGTCGGCCCAGTGGATGCTCCTGGGGACGACCAGCTCGAAGCTCCTTGAGACCTTCATGGAGCATTTCGAAAAACACTTTCGCCTTTACCCACTCCCGCTTTTTCATGTGAACTGGGCCTCCCACCTGATCCCCCTGGACGGGCGCCGGAAAGATTTCTTGAACTCCCTGGTTTCCGGGGGTGTTCAGGCTCTCGAGGAAGGTCGGTTTCTGGGTAGTGAATTCCTTACGTGGCTGTGGTTTTTCATCGAGCAACCCCACGAGCTTCTGTCCCTGTCACCGGACCGGAAGGCAGAGGTGCACCTGGGAGAGAAAATCGTCCTTTCTTTACCCAGGGATGGGAAAGAGCGAGTCACCTGCACTACCCAGGCCAACGCCCTGCACGAGGCCCGCACCGCACTGCGCCTGGGCAAGCAGGTGGAACAACTCCAGGTCTTTTTGCGGGTGGGGGACAATGAGTACCTCTTCACATTGGACAACACCCTGTGGAGCATCAAGGGATTGAAGACTCCCAGGCAACTTCCAGCCTACCATGAGGAAGATGTGGATGGACGGTTCCTGGAAAAGATGTTCTTTTTGGAGGAGGTTTTCTCCACTTTGAATGTACTCTATGCGAAATTCCTGCAGGAGAGGCTGGATTCTTCCTGGGAAACTGGGACCTTGAAGCTCATGCGGGAATGGATCGAGAGGGGGGAAGGGCTCGACGAAAAGGCCGACACTCCATCCGACCGGCTTGCGCCCTTTTGAGAGGAACGGATTCCACGGCAGAGGTACGATTCCCGATCCGTATCTCGCGCCGATGCCGTGCAATGCATTGAGTGAGCCAGCATTCAATCATGGAACCAGGGCTGGGAAAAGAGATCCTCGATCGATTCCTCCAGGAACATTGGGTAAGCGTCGCGTTCCTGACGGGGACCCTGGCGACCATGGGGGTCCTGCTGACCGCCAAGTGGTGGTTGAAGAGGCGGTGGAAGAAGTCCCTCGAGGAGTCCTGGGGCGAAGAACATGAGCTGGATTTGCTCACTCCTCCGGGAGAAAAGGATCGGGAGGCAATGGAGGTCATCCGGGGTTTCCGCAGGGAGGTTTGGGAATGGCCCGATGGGCGCTTGCAGCTCAGTGTCGAAGCCCTGACCGTCCTGGGCGCCCGCATCGTTCAGTCCGTTGCGCGAGTCTATCATCGGGGGAGTGGGAGCCCCGAGTATGAGGCCTCGCTGGTGGAACTGCTCCGGTTGATGCGCAGGGTGGCCGTCCGGGTCTCCCGCCTTGCCGATATCACTCCCTTCCGCTTTTTAGGAAGTCGCAAGATCAGTGACTATCAACGCTATTATCAGGTCTATCGGAAAATCAATGACCATCCCATCCTGCGGGTGGCGAGGCGCAATCCGTTTCTCTACCGCCTGGCCCGGTGGGCGGTCCACATCAAGAACCTGGGAAATCCCCTCTACTGGGCCGGAAAAGAACTGAGCCGGGAGGGCTACTTCTTTACCTTGCGCTGGTTCCATCTGGCTTATATCAGCCAGGTGGGGAGGGAGGCCATGAGAGTATACAGCGGCCGGACATTTCAGAAGGAGGAGGATCGGGATTCAACCCTGGTTTGCTACCGGCTTTTTGCCCTCACGCGCCGGTGGGGAGGGCCTTCCTCTGCTGAGTGGGCCGCCTTGGTGGATTTCATTTCCGGGCATGGGGAGATCGAAAACGAAATCAAGCTCCATGTATTGTCCCGAATGGCTCGAGATCGGCTTCCCAAAGACCTTGACACTCAAAGACTGCAAACCCGGCTCGGCCGAAAATGGTATCGGGAGGGCTTGAAGCTGCTTCTCCAAAGGGACCCGATCCTGATCCCAACCAAGAAAGAGGCCATTGAAGGCGAGCTGTCCTCCACCGATTGACACGCGGAAGAACGGGGTGATTCTCATTCTCCCGAAGGTTTCGGAACACGGGTTCGGGATAAGATCTTGGAAAAACACGAGATGGTTCTTGACAGAGCAGGACTATTCTAATATTTTCCTGACCTTACCGAGACCCGACATGAGCGCTTCCCATCCATCGAGGATTTGCAATAGACGGCACAGTTTGACGAGTGGGGAAAAAGCCTCACCGCATTCCGGACAACACCGTTGAGAGCGGGAACAGGCCGGATACTATTTTTTTACCGGTAAGACCCATCCCGGAAGAGTCTGCTCGACAATCTCCTCTCCCCATCCACTCCCTGAGGGGCGAGGGGAGCGGCGCAAAGGTTTCCCATTGGGTTCTTCCAAGGGCAGCCAAGGATTCCTGCTCTTCCACCCCAACGGAAGGTGGTGGGATTCCGGAGTCGGAGCGCCCATGGGCCTAGGTTGAATTCGGCTTCCAAGAGGTTCACCCATCGCTATGGTTTTCGCGCAAGTATTCAAGTTCTCCCTTGAGATTCAGGTTTCCAGCACACCCGGATCGTTCGGACCCATCAACAGTTTCCTATGGAGGGGAAAATGACGGAAGATCGCGACGGCAGCATCTTGAGAGAAGGAGCCATCGAAGGGGAAGAAATCTACTATCCGCGTCCCGACATTGTGGAAAACGCCAACATCACCCGCTACATGAGGGAAAAGGGATTCGAAACCTGGGAAGAGCTTCACCGCTGGAGTTGCGAGCATTTCGAGGAATACTGGGCTGAGATGGCGCATCGGCTCGAGTGGTACGAACCCTGGGAAAAGGTTTTGGATGATTCTGCAAAGCCCTTTTACAAGTGGTTCTCGGGTGCCAGGTGCAATATCGTACACAATGCCATCGACCGACATCTGAGAACCTGGCGCCGCAACAAACAGGCTCTCATCTGGGAGGGCGAGGACGGAAGTCACAGGACATATTCCTATCTGGCCGTCAACCGCGAGGTTTCCAAGCTGGCCAACGTGTTGAAAGGCATGGGAGTTGTCAAGGGGGACATCGTATCCATCTATATGCCCCGAGTTCCGGAGTTGGTCTTCGCCATGCTTGCCTGTGCCAAGATCGGAGCCGTTCACAGCGTGATCTACGGGGGTTTTTCCGTGGAAGCCGTTCGCGAGAGGATCGGAGACGCCCAGTCCAAGGTGCTCATCACTGCGGACGGCGGCTTCATGCGCGGCAAGATCGTGGGTCTGAAACGGATTGCCGATGAAGCCTTGGCTCACAGTCCCTCCATTCAGGCGTGCATCGTGCTGCAGCGCACGGGGCAAGGGGTGGACATGCAGGCTGGGCGCGACTACTGGCTCCATGACCTCATGAACCTCCCCATCGCCTCGATCAGGTGCGAGACCGTTCCCATGGATGCCGGGGATCCCGTCTTCATCCTCTACACTTCGGGGAGTACCGGCAAGCCCAAAGGGGTGGTCCATGTACACGGAGGTTACATGGTGGGAATCTCCGCCACCTTCCACATGACGTTCGACCTCAAGGAGGAGGATCGTTACTGGTGTACGGCGGATCCGGGGTGGATCACCGGGCATTCTTACGTCGCCTATGCACCCTTCATGGAAGGGGCCACCTCGTTCATGTACGAAGGCGCGCCCAATTTTCCATACCCCAATCGCTGGTGGCAATGTGTCGAGCGCTATGGAATCAACATTCTCTACACGGCGCCCACGGCCATTCGCGGCTTGATGCGATTCGGAGATGCGTGGCCCGGCCGTTATGATTTATCCACACTCCGCCTGCTGGGATCCGTGGGGGAACCCATCAATCCCGAGGCGTGGCGTTGGTTTTACAGGGTGATCGGAAAGGAGCGCTGTCCCATCATGGATACCTGGTGGCAGACGGAAACGGGATCGTTTATGATCGCTCCGGACCCCACAACCCCTCTAAAACCTGGTTCGGGCACCCGCACCGTTTTAGGAGTGGTGGCGGACGTAGTGGACGAGCGAAACAACAGCAACTCCCCCAACGAGGATGGGTTCCTGGTAATCCGAAAACCATGGCCGTCCATGATGCGCACCATCCTAAACGATCCGGATCGCATCAGACAACAATACTGGAAAGGGGAGAACGCCGACGTCTACTTCACCGGAGACGCAGCGAGGAAGGATCCCGACGGGTACTTCTGGATCATCGGGCGAGTGGACGATGTCATCAAGGTCTCGGGATACCGGCTGGGTACGGCGGAAATCGAGAGCGCTCTCGTTTCTCACCGGGCCGTTGCCGAAGCGGCCGCCATCGGGTTGCCGCACGAGCTCAAGGGCAGTGCCATCCACTGTTACGTCACTCTGAGCGAAGGATTCGAGGCTTCCGAGGAGCTGGAAGATGAGCTGAAGGCTCATGTGGCGGCAGAAATGGGACCCATTGCCAGACCGGAGCGAATCCAGTTTGTGAGTTCCCTCCCCAAGACCCGATCCGGAAAGATCCTGAGGCGGCTCCTCAAGGCCAAGGCCCTCGGACAGGACGTGGGTGATCTCTCAACCCTCGAGGAGCAGCTTTCCCTGCAGCAAGTCTCCGTAGCGAAACGTTGAGGCAACTCTCCACGCGACGGTACCTGGCCGGTGACCGTTGGTCCAGGAACAAGCCCGGAGGTGATCCGAGGGGACAAGACTTCGGGCCGGAGGATGGTTGCGGAAGGCCACATCCACCTGTAGGCAAGATCTGCCTTTGGGGGAATGGGGATTGAAGACCTTCCCACCGAAAAACCAAAGCCGGGGGCCCCTCTCTGCTTCTGCCCCAAGTGGTGGATCGGCAGCCGGTTCATGAAAACGGGCAAGGATCTCGAATACCTTCAACTTTCCTCATTGCGAGTCTCCGGATCCAGTTGCCGCGGATCTGAGTACTGCCAAGAGGCTCCTCAGTCCTAGAACCAGCGCCAACACGCAACCAATCATTCCCGGCACGGACACCCCGAAGGCAAGGGGAGGAATCTCGTTTCCGAGAAGTTCCGTGGACCCCAGGAAAAGAGCTGCGGCCAGGATGGCGTTCACCAGGCGATTCATGACCGCATCAAGGCGTCGGTGTTCGATCTTGATGTCGAATCGGGCTGATCGGAGTTTTTCGAGTATACCGGTCAGATGCTTGGGGGATTGTTCCCACAGCCGGAACCAGTCCTGGGAAAGGTGGCGCAGGTGGCGCAACATCCGCTGGGGGGCCAGGCGACGCTAAACGATGTCCACCTGGTATGGTTGCACCAGTTCCGCCAGGCTGAAGCGGGGACTCAACGGATGCGTTCCCACTCCATGGGATCAAAAATGATCACCTCGCATTGGAAAGGCCAGGGGTCCATCAACGCGGAGATTCTTGATGGTGACCCGATCGGAGGTATCTGAATCCGGCTTTGGCCAGGAATTGGTCTCGTTCTGTCTCGAGGGAATCCACTTTCAGTTAGGACCTCCGCTCAGGTCTTTCGTGAGCTCCCCCTGTTTCTCATGTCTGCACCTCGAGTTCAGGAAAAGGGCCGTACCTCCTTTTGAAACTCGAGGAAAAGACCCTCTCTTCTTGCGTTGAGCCCGATCCGGCAGGCCTTGGAGGGACAGGAGTCCAGCGAACTCTCGACCGATGCTGGAACTTGCCCAGAGGAACACGGCGTCTCTTGCCGGGGTGTCTACTGTGTCGGAAGTCGGTTATTGTTCGGAAGGCCTTGTACTGTTTCAGAAATCACAGACCAGGCTGGTCGCGGCAGGCGATAGCTCAAGTCCGCCCTACGTGGCTGCCAGCCATGCCGGTGGCTTGGTTTAGGGGCGCACCTTCTTGAGCCAACCTCGCTGGTGAAAGGAAAATTTGTTCCTCCTCCACAAGGCATCATCCCGAATAAATGCAGGATGGCGGCGCAAAAAATCCCGCACAGCTTCATAAGGGCCGGGCCCGAAGTCAGGACGAACAGGGTGCCCGTTAAGGTTGGTATCTTCCACCACCAGGTAGGAACCAACTGCCACGAAATCCTGGTACAATTCCATCTCCGCGGCCACGTGCTCTTTCCGGTGATCGGAGTCCAGCACGACGAAACCTCCGCCTGGGGGTAGAAGGTCTTTTGCCTGCTGTACAACCTCGGGGTCCGTGGAACTCCCCTCGATGAGCCGAATTCTGGGGTGAACGAGATTCCTGGCCTCTTCAGACAGAGCAATGTCGATTCCCACTACCAGAGAATCAGACGGAGCCCCGATGAGATCCAGAAGGGAAGCAAAGTAGAGGACCGACCCTCCGTGGTCCACTCCTGTCTGAAGCACAAACCGGGGTCTCACCCGATGAATCAGTTCCTGGTAGAGATGAAGATCCAGGGGACACTGACGAACTCGGTACCCCAGAAAAGTGTTCTTCTTCCACGTGGTTCGGTCATGGTACCAGAGGATGTGAAACGCTGGAATTACCAGCGGGGACAGGATCCAGCGAAATGCCTTGAGGATTCGTACAATAGTTCTTCTCATTGGCATGTGCCTTTGGAGGCGTTCAAGCAAACGATGACGGAAAAGCGCAATCTGTGACCGAGAAGTTCCCACCCAGGGTCACTCGATGGCGGATGCGTGCCCGCTGCCCTTTCGACCCCAAGCCTCCATCCCTGTTTTTTTACTCACACGATCCGAGTTACAAAACCCAATACCCCGTAAGCGCTGGAAAAGTCAATGAGTGCGACACCCTTCAGAAAATCTCCCAACAACACCGTCTGGAAAACCAAAAGGGTCCAGCCCCGTGGAGCTGGACCCTCGAATTTTTCATCGTGGAGGCGGCAACCAGACTCGAACTGGTGAATAACGGTTTTGCAGACCGCTCCCTTACCACTTGGGTATGCCGCCTCATTGACGTGCCATAAGAATTAGCGAAAAACGGACTGAGTGTCAAGCATATGCTTGGTTCCGCCGGCGTCTCTCGCGCTTCCGGCTTCACGGAGCCCCTCGGGATGTATATCTCCGGCCGGATCGGTCGAGGAGGGATGACAAAAAGCCTCCCTGCTCCTCGACGTTCTGAGGGTTGCCAAGGTAACCCCGGATGCCGAACCCCGGGGATGAGCCTTCTGTTTCGGCGTGAGTCCTATTTTGCCTGGCGGAAGACGGTGAGCCCGGCGAAATGAGCGGCATCGCCCAGTTCCTCTTCGATGCGCAAAAGTCGATTGTACTTGGCCGTGCGCTCGCTCCTGGACAGGGACCCCGTCTTGATCTGACCGGTTCCCG
Organism: Syntrophobacteraceae bacterium; assembly: GCA_018053185.1. Classification (GTDB taxonomy): domain Bacteria; phylum Desulfobacterota; class Syntrophobacteria; order Syntrophobacterales; family Syntrophobacteraceae; genus JAGPLX01. Next base: position 44,462 of record JAGPLX010000009.1, on the reverse strand, counting down.
TTCCGACCGCCAGGTCCGCGATGGTCGTATCCTCCGTTTCCCCGGATCGGTGGGAAATCACCGCCGTATACCCGGCGCGACAGGCCATGTGGATGGCCTGGAGAGTTTCGGTCACCGTGCCGATTTGATTCAACTTGATCAGGATGGAATTGGCCACTCCCTCCCGAATACCACGGGCCAGGATGGACGTGTTGGTGACGAAAACGTCGTCTCCCACCAACTGGATGCGGTTTCCCAGGCGTTGGGTCAGTTGTCTCCAGCCATCCCAATCCCCTTCGGCCATTCCGTCTTCCAGGGAGAGGATGGGATAGCGGGACACCCATTGTTCGTAGTAATTGATCAGTTCCTCGAGGCTTTTCCGGGGCCTGGCCTCCGCCCTGAGGCAGTAGGTCCCGTTTTCGTAAAACTCGCTGGCGGCCGCATCGATGCCGATGAAAATATCTTTTCCCGGCTGGTACCCTGCGGCTTGAATGGCTTCCATGAGAACTTCCATGGCTTCTTCATTGGATTGGAGGTTGGGAGCAAACCCGCCTTCGTCCCCTACCGCCGTGTTGAGTCCCCTGGCCTTGAGGACTTTCTTGAGGTGGTGAAAGGTTTCGGCCCCCATTCGCAGGGCTTCCGCAAAGGTCGGCGCTCCTGCCGGGATAATCATGAACTCCTGGATGTCCAGGTTGTTGTCGGCGTGGGCTCCACCGTTGAGGACGTTCATCATTGGAACGGGCAGGAGACAGGCGGCGCAGCCTCCGAAGTAGCGGTAGAGGGGGAGCCCGGATTCCTCGGCGGCAGCCCTGCCGGCGGCCAGGCTCACCGAAAGCATGGCGTTGGCGCCCAAGCGGGCCTTATTCTCCGTGCCGTCCAGGGAAATGAGAAACCGGTCGAGAGCCGGCTGGTTTTGGGCGTCCAGACCTAGAACTTTGGGGCCGATCTCTTCATTCACGTTCTTCACTGCCTGGAGCACTCCCTTTCCCAAATAACGGCCGGGATCTCCGTCCCGGAGTTCGAGAGCTTCCCGGGACCCCGTCGAAGCTCCCGAAGGCACCGAGGCGATCCCGATGTAGCCGCTGCCCAGGAGAACCTCGGCTTCCACCGTGGGGTTGCCTCGCGAATCCAGGATCTCTCTGGCCTTGACCGCAATGATTTCACTCATGAACCTTCTTCCTCCTCTTTGTGGTATTCCAGGTTGAGAATCCGGGTGGAACACGGCAAACCTCGGTTCCCCCACGGTGGGACACGGGAATGACATTGGAATGAAAGAAGCTTGACCCTGTGTGATGCAGGTTTAAAATACGAGATTCGCTTGTGTTAATCAATGCCAAAGAAAGGAAATGCTATGGGAGCGACGCTCACCGCCGGCGACTTGAGAAAGGGTCTGAAGCTGGAAATCGATGGAGAACCTTATCTGGTCGTGGACTTCGAATTTTCGAAACCCGGGAAGGGACAAGCCTTATATCGATGCCGCCTTCGCAACATGATCACCGGCACTCAATTCGATCGCACCTACCGTTCCGGGGACAAATTCAATGCCGCGGACCTGGAAGAACAGGAGATGGCTTATCTCTACAAGCAGGACAAGAACTACGTCTTCATGAACAACAGTACCTACGAGCAGATCGAGCTATCCGAGGAACAAATGGGAGACGCAAAGAATTATCTCATTGAAAACCAGACGGTGAGCATGCTCCTCTTCCAGGGGAAGCCTATCGGCATTGGACTTCCCAATTTTGTGACCTTGAAGGTCATCAAAGCGGATCCCTGGGTGAAAGGCGATACGGCCGCGGGTGCCACCAAGCCCGTGACGGTGGAAACCGGCTATGTTCTGCAAGTCCCCCTCTTCATCGAGGAGGGAGAGACCATCAAGTTGGATACCCGTTCCGGGACCTACGTGGAACGGGTGAAGTCCAATTAATGCCCGTCCGATTCTCTCATCAATTTGCCCCATGATCGATATTCCCTTCGGCACTGAACCGCGAAGCCCCCAGGGAGCGAGCTATCCATTGAGGGCGAGCTCCACGGTTCCGGCGCAGGTCTCGCCTCGGAACGAAACGGGATCTCTCCTGGTGGAAGGCGGCGGGCCATGAACGAAACCGTCCTCCTGGAGGCGAAGCGCCGGAACCTAGAGCTGCGATCTTCAGTTCTCCAGGCCGTGCGTGCCTTCTTTTTGACCGGGGGGTTCCTGGAGGTCCAGACTCCCGTCCGATCACTCTCCCCTCTTCCCGAGCTTCACGTCGATGCCGTGCCGTCCGAGGGCTATTTCCTGCTGCCGAGCCCCGAGCCCTATATGAAACGGCTCCTGGCTGCCGGTTATGAGAAAATCTTTCAGATCTCGCCTGCCTTTCGGCGAAACGAAACAGGCCGATTGCATCACCCCGAATTCACCTTGCTCGAGTGGTACCGTTCTCACGAAGATTACCGCAGACTCGAGCATGACTGTCGATGCCTTCTGGCCACCGTCTGCCGCGAGACGGGGCGATTCCCCGGATTTTCCTTCGATGGACGTTGGTTGGAAGTGGAGGGAGATTGGGAGCGGGTCACGGTCAAGGAAGCTTTCAATCGATTTGCCGGCTGGATACCCGGCTCGAAGCCGGACCCATTTCTCTTTTCCCGCGATATGGTGGATAAAATCGAGCCGCGACTGGGCTTTCCCCGTCCGTGCCTTCTCCAGGATTACCCAGCGGATCAGGCCGCCCTGGCACGTCTTAAGGAAGATGACCCGACCGTCGCCGAGCGTTTTGAACTCTACTGGGCTGGGATTGAACTGGCCAACGGCTTCAGTGAACTCGCCGACCCCGGGGAACAACGAAGGCGTTTTGAGGCGGTTCTCGAAAAACGCCGCAGGCAAGGCGATCTCCTCTACCCCATGCCGGAGAGATTTCTGCGGAGCATCGAGCACCTCCCCCCCTGTGCCGGCATCGCTCTGGGGCTGGATCGGCTCGTCATGATCCTTGCCGACGCCCGAAGCCTGGATGAAGTGGTGGCATTTCCGCCGGCACTGGAAGAACTTTAGGCTTTCCCGTAGAAAACCATACCCGCAAAGGTCACAAAGGAGTTTTGCGGGTCCACCACCGCGTGGCCCTGCTGCAGGGTCCTTCCTTCGGCCCATCCTTCCAGGATTTTGGCGAGGACATAGAGGGGCGCCAAACCACAGATGCGGCGACGGTTGTCGTCCCGTCGAATCCTCTCGATAAATTCCCGAGAGTCACATCGTTCGAGTATTTCCAGAAGAATGCGGTCCTCCGCGAGATGCTCCCGGATGTCTCCTGCTCCCGGGGAAAACCGGTCCCCGTACCGGGGTCCCACATGGGCAAAATCCACACCGGCCAGGAAGCCGACCGGCTCCAGGCTGTTTCGGGCCAAGTCCCTCATCGCCTCTGCCGCCTCATCAATGAAGGTCTTTTCCTCGTCCCAGTTTTCCAGGGAGAAAGAGCAGAGAATGGGGACCACCCGCACGTCGGGCTGAGTGTGGGCCAAAAACACGGCCTGGAATTCCACGGAATGCTCCCGATGATGGCTGTATTCGCCGGCGGTGAGATCCCGGGAAACCCTGGCCGAAAGCTCGCGGCAGTAGTCCCGGGCGCATCGTACAATGCCCAGGGGAGTTTCAAAATCCTTTGCCGTGAGGGCAATGGAGTTCTCGATGGGCTCATGACCTGTCCCCAGGATCACCCATGTCGCCGGGGTGCGGCCTTCACAGGCCGCCTTGTAGGCATGGGCGAAACACCTCCCGCCGGCCCGTAGATCGATGTGAGGCGCAACCAGCCCCACTACGGGACGATCATTCTGGGGGATTCCTGGGAAGCCGGGCCCGCCGTTGTCCGGTTCGAAGTAGGCGTCGAGCTGGGCTCGAAGGGCATCAGGGTCTTCTGCATAGCTCTTGCCCGCGTGCTGCATGCGGCGGACGGGGTCTTGGCGAAAGCGGGCCACACGTTCTGCTGCCGCTTGGGTGAACCGCTCGTTTTCCAAAAACAGACGCTGGTCCAACTCCTTCACCACTGCCTCGAGGTGTTCCACAAAAAGGAGGTTTCCCGTCATGCGCATGTATTCGGTCTGGAGATCGCGCAGGGAGTTTTCGCCGTTCATGAGCAGGAGCAATTCTGCCATGGGAGGCGAAAACAACAGTGGATCGTCACAGAACCCGAGGAGGTCTCTCACCAGGATCATTCGTCGTCCCCCGTGAACGATGGGAAAGGCCTCGAGGCCATACCGAAGCTTTGGACGATCTCCCACGGTTTCCATCCTTCTGCCGCTCCTCTTAGTTTGGGATTCTTAAGGGACGCAAGTCGAGAGGAAGGTTCCCGCGCCCTTTCTCTTCCTCGAGTCATGGTGTTTGGAATGGATTCTTTATCTCAGATACCGTCGCTTTGGGCAACCCTTGACCGGGCAAATTTTCTCTTTCCTTTGTGGACGACTTCCTTAAAAAACCTGTTGGTATACAGGTATATGGGTCGCGTTCTTGTCCGGGACCGATACGATCCACAAAAAGACCTCCTGGTTCCCCGGGAAAACGTTGACGCCACTCCACAAATATGATAGTTGATCCCAGTCCTAGCTTATTGTTTTCTATTAGTATTTTCGCTATATTGGGTGGTGTGTTCATGGGGCCGGGGAACATCCTTTTCTACCTATCCTTCCTCTTTGTGATTCTGAGCGGTGCCTGTGCCCAGATGGGAACCGTCTGCCAGTCGGTGAAGCCTCCCGCCCTCTCCCAACCTCAGGACACCACTCTTCCCAGGGCGGATGCCTATTATGACTACCTTTTGGCTCAGTATTACCTTCGCAACAGTCAGATCGACGAGGCCATCGAGGCCTACCACCAGACCCTGAAAAGAGAACCACGATCCAGTTCTCTCCTCACCGAGTTGGCAGCCCTGTACTTACGACAGGGGAAAATCGAAACGGCCCTCAAGCTGGCCGAGGAGGCTGCCGCCTATGATCCGTCCTACGAGATGGTGCACATGCTTCTCGGGCAACTCTACGCAGGAATTGGGCAGTATGACAAGTCGATCGCCTCCTATCAGCGGGTTGTCGAAATGAATCCGTCCAACGAAGACGCCTACCTGCTTTTGGGAACCCTGTATGCTCAGGTAGGGAGGTTTTCCGACGCCATGGAGGTGTTCGACCAATTGAGAGCCATGTTCCCGGACAATCCCATGGCCCTTTACTACCGGGCACGCATCTTTCTCGATATGAAATTTTACAGTCAAGCGGAATCCATTTACCAGGAAGTCCTGGCTTTAGACCCGACTTTTGAAAACGCCCTCCTGGACCTCGCCTATATCTACGAGGTTACTGACCGGACCCGGGAAGCTCAAAAGACGTACCAGCGGATCTTGTCGTTCAATAACTCGAGTGTCCAGGCGCTCACACGCCTGGGCAACCTTTACATGCGGGAAGGGAAGCTCGACGAGGCACTGCTGGTTTTCGGGCAGATCATCAAGCTCAATCGAAGGGACCCGGAAAGCCGCCTGAAAGTAGGGATCATCCACCTTCAGCAGAAGAATTATGAAGATGCCATCCAGGCTTTCACCTTTCTTCTGAAGGAACAGCCCCATTACGATCAAGCCATGTACTATCTTGGAAGTACCTACGAGGAGAAGGGAGACCTTGATCAAGCCATCCTGAACTTCCGCCTGGTCTCCCGTAACAGCCTTCTCTGGAATACGGCCCAGATCCGGCTGGCTCTCATCTTTGCCAAGAAGAAGGATTTTCGTAGCGCGATGGAAGTGCTTCAGGACGCGATCCAGAAGCAGCCGGATCTTCCGGCCACCTACCTCTACCTTGGGATGCTCCACGAAGAGCAGAAACAATACGATGAAGCCCTCAAAGCCTTCGACCGAGGGCTCGAAAAAAATCCCAGGGACGTGGACATCCTGTTTCGCAAGGGTGTTGTTCTGGATAAAATGGGACGGAAAGAAGATGCCGTCGAGGTCATGCGCAAGGTGTTGAGCATCGAGCCGCGGAATTCCAACGCCCTCAATTTTGTTGGATATACCTACGCAGAGATGGGAATCAACCTTATGGAGGCAAAACAGATGATCAAAACGGCCCTCGAGATCGAACCCGAGGACGGATACATCATGGACAGCATGGCGTGGGTCTATTACAAACTTGGACAATACAAGAAAGCGTTGGATTATATTCTGGAAGCATTGAAACGGGTGCCCCAGGACCCCATCATCCTGGAACATCTTGGCGATATTTACATGAGCTTGGGAAAAAAGACGAAAGCGGCGGAGGCATACCAGAAATCACTCGAGTTCCAACACACGGAACCCGAAAAAATCCGCCGGAAGCTGGAAAAACTTCAATGAGATTTCCCAGGTCCTGTCTCCTATTCCTTTCGGGGCTCCTGCTCTTTGCCGTGACGGCCTGTGCCCCGAGGTCCACCCTGGTGGAGCGGCCAAAACTGCTGACACTGGATCAATGGGCCTCGATGCTTCAAAACCGGACCGAGCAGTGGCGAACATACGAGGCAAAGCTCACCATCCGGGCCAGGAGCGACAAAGGAAAATTCCGTTTTCGGACGGTGGTCTTGGCTAAGCTTCCCGATCAGTTTCGACTGGAGGCGATCAACCCCTGGGGCCAGACCATCGGTCTCCTACTTTTGAGGGGAGACCAAGCCGAACTATGGGTTCCATCAGAGAAGACCCTGTACACGGCGGACCACCCGGAAGTCCTCGTGGCGCACTTCCTTGGGATTCCTGTTCACCTGGAGACTCTCGGATACAGCCTCACCGGTTCGATCCCGCCGGAGATGCTGGCAAGTCTCCGGGGTGTCCCAGGAAAACCCCGATGGCTGGAATACGAGGGAGGCAGCGAGTCGAAACGTACCCTGGTTTGGAAGTTTGCGTCTCCTTCCAATGCGCTGGAGGCGGTGGACGTTCGGGAGGCTTCCTGGAACTACACTATCACCTACGAGCCGTCGGTTGACTTGGAGTCGGCCGGGCTCCCACGGAGGATCCGTATCGCCTCTCAGCAGTGGGAGATGGACATCACCGTCGATCAGATCGCCCCTTCGCCACCCGTGGATGATTCCTCTTTCAATCCCCCCATTCCCAGTGGACTTCGACTCATCCGCCTGAGTTAGAGCGATCCCGGGCGCCCGGGGCTGGGCCGGTCGACGGTGTTTCGTGCAGGTCGATTTCTCCTGGGGAAGAAAAAATGATTTCTGGATTCGAGCGGGGGAAAGGTCCTCCGGAAAAGCGGTTTATGGTCGACATCATGCTGGGCAAACTTGCCAGATGGCTCCGCATTCTCGGGTTCGACACTCTGTATGGTCCGTTGGCCGGCCCATGGGACATACTGAGCCGCACAACCGAGGGGCGAATTGTTCTAACCCGCAACCGACGCTGGTGCGAACTCGAGGGCGTCCTGTGCCTGAGCGCAAACGACCCCATGGAACAGCTGGCGGAAGTGGCACGGCGGCTTTCGCTTCAGGAAAGCGATGTGAACTTTCTCAGCCGGTGCGCGGTCTGTAACCATCCGATCGAAGAGGTTTCCCGCATCGAGGCTTTCGGCCACGTCCCCGACTATACCTATGAGACTCAAGGTCGGTTCTGTCGATGTCCGTCCTGCCACAGGTTTTATTGGGGGGGATCGCATCCTTCCCGCATGAGGGAACGTTTGTGTTCCCTCCTCCCATGGCAAATGGAGCCACGGTAGCGGCCCGGGCCCGACCACTTCGGCATGGGCGGGCAGACTGCCGTGAGTTTTTTGAAGCGCAAATAAATCAGGAGGTGGAAGATGAGTCAATCGGGTCGAGGGGTACTGGGAATGCTGGGGAGAGTCTGGTCTCTCGGGATGGAGCGTTTTTGGATTATCTGCCTATGGAGTCTGCGGTTTTTGAGAATGCAGAGGCAGAAATGGAAGCTATGCAAGGTTCGTAAGGGAGTGGACCGGGCCTATGCAGACCTCGGAGCGGAAGTCTACGGACTTCACAAGCAGGACCAAAGTGACTGGATCAGGTCCGAAAGCGTACAGTTTCGGTTGCGCAAGGCGGAAGAAGCGGAGTCGAGGCTCTTTGCGATTCAGGACGCCATGGCCGACATCCAGGAGGAGTACGAGAAGCGCAAGGGGGAAATCCGTTCCCGATACGCCGCCAAACGTACCACGATGGGTGTCTCGGCCGATTCGGGCGAGGTCCGCTAGGCCTGTGACCGGGAGAGGAGAGAAAACGCCAAACCTCTGTCGAGATTCTCGCCTGGTAGGTCTACCCTGTGGCACATTCGCCGGGATCGCCCTGGATCTTCTCGAGAGCATGAGGCACGGCGGGCAGGATGGCCTCGAGATTCTCGACTGCTCCCTTCGGGCTTCCCGGGAGGTTCACAATGAGGGCCGCTCCGCGAACGCCTGCAACAGATCTTGAAATCATGGCGTGGGGTGTCCTTGCCAGGCTTGATGCCCTCATGGCTTCGGCCATCCCCGGAATCACCCGGTCCAGGACGCGCAGAGTTGCCTCAGGGGTGAAATCCCGGGGAGAGACCCCCGTCCCTCCAGTGGTCACCACCAGGGCCACCCCCTTTTCATCCACACTCCGAACTATCGCGGACGAGATTTCCCGGATCTCGTCGGGGACGATCTCCCGGTGGACGATTTTAAAGCCGTGGGACCCCAGGTGTTGTTCCAGTGCCTTACCCGAGGCATCCTCCCTCTCTCCTCTCGATGCCCGGTCACTAACCGTGATGATCGCCACCGTGCGGTGGAAGTTCCTTGCTTTCACGTCGTCGATATCCTTCTCGCGAACAACTTCCGAGAACAGGTTCGTATGGCTCCGGGCTTTTGCCAAGTGAGGCTGCGCGCTTATCATCCACCATCCAAGGACATATTACAAAAAATCCACCCCTTGAAGAAGGATAAAAACGCTCCGTGGATCCTTCCCGGCCCTGGTTCCGTGCTCTCTTGGCCTGAGGACGGATTCGACCATCCTTAGCGCGGAGATCTCATGGGATCAGACCCTTCCCCGGCGGCGGGATTCTTCGATGGCAGGCCCCTGACAGCATGTGAAAAGGGCCTGGCCTCATGGGCCAAGCCCTCATATTTCCTGGCGGGGTCGACGAGACTTGAACTCGCGGCCTCCGGCGTGACAGGCCGGCGTTATAACCAGCTTAACTACGACCCCGCATCGTGTGGTGGGCGGAACAGGGATTGAACCTGTGACCCCCGGCTTGTAAGGCCGATGCTCTCCCACCTGAGCTATCCGCCCGGGAACACCTGCCCGGCCAAGGGTTGCCGCCTTGCAGGTTGAACGAGGGGAACTTATACTTCGCCGTCCCTGTCAAGTCAAGGGTTTTCTAGTGAGCCCGGATTTCGTCTCCCGAAGGCTTTTGGGCATCGAAAAGAACCGCTTTCCCCTCCTCGACCTCTTCCGGTTCCCGAAAGAGTTCCTGTCCCTCCTTGAGGGCCAGAGCTCTCAGGAGAACGTCATCCATGTGTTCCACGACCACGATCTCGATCTCCTGGAGAATCTTGGCTGGAATCTCCTTGAGATCCTTAGCGTTGTCCTTGGGGATCAGGACCGTCTTCAGCAGGCCGCGATGGGCGGCAAGGATCTTTTCCTTGAGTCCTCCGATGGGGAGAACCCGCCCGCGCAAGGTGATTTCTCCGGTCATGGCCACGTCGCTGCGCACGGGAATGCGGGTTAGGGCGGAAACCAGGGATGTCGCCATGGTGATACCGGCAGACGGGCCGTCCTTGGGGATGGCGCCTTCGGGCACATGAACGTGAATATCGAATTTCTGATAGAAATCCGGCTCGATCCCCAATCTCGCGGAGCGGGACCGCACGTAGCTCACGGCTGCCTGGGCCGATTCCTGCATGACCTCACCCAGTTTTCCCGTTATGATTATTTTCCCTTTTCCCGGCATGATAATGGATTCGATTCCGAGAATATCCCCTCCGAATTCCGTCCACGCCAACCCGATGGCCAGGCCCACCTCGTCCCTCTCCTCCGTCCGGCCATACCGATACTTGGGAATTCCCAGATACTCCTGAACGAGATCCTCGGTCAGTTCCACTTTGGTTTCGGGTCCGAGCCGCACCACTTCCTTGGCCACCTTGCGGCATACGGACGCGATTTCCCGCTCGAGGTTTCGGACCCCGGCCTCCTTGGTATAATGCCGGATGATGTACAGGAGAATGTCGTCGGCAAACACGACGTTTCCCGGCTGCAGTCCGTTGGCCTTACACTGTTTGGACACCAGGAAGTTCCTGGCGATGTTGAGTTTCTCAAATTCCGTGTAGCCGGCGATCTGGATGATCTCCATCCGGTCCCGAAGAGGAGGAGGGATGGAGTGCAGGTTGTTGGCGGTGGTGATGAAAAAGACCTCGGAAAGATCGTAGTCTAAATCCAGGTAGTGGTCGTTGAAGGCAAAATTCTGCTCGGGATCCAGTACTTCCAGCATAGCCGCCGACGGATCCCCCCGGAAATCCATGCTCATCTTGTCGATCTCGTCCAGGCAAAACACTGGATTGTTGCTCTTCACCTTCCGGAGGCTCTGGATGATCTTTCCAGGCAAGGCACCGATGTAGGTTCGGCGATGTCCCCGAATTTCAGCCTCATCCCGCACGCCGCCCAGGGACACTCGGATGAAGTTTCGGTTCATGGAGCGAGCGATCGACCGGGCAAGGGAGGTCTTCCCGACACCGGGAGGGCCGACGAAACAAAGGATGGGCCCTTTGATCTTCTTGACCAGGGCCTGAACCGCGAGGTACTCGAGGATTCTTTCCTTGGGTTTTTCCAGTCCGTAGTGATCTTCTTCGAGAACCACGGAGGCGGCATCGATGTCGATTTTGTCTTTGGTTTTCTCGTACCATGGCAGGGAAAGGATCCAATCGATGTAATTGCGCACAACCGTCGCTTCGGCACTCATGGGAGACATGAGCTTGAGCTTCTTGAACTCGGCCCGGACCTTGGCCGCAGCCTCCTGGCTCAGCCTCTTTCGCTTGATCCGCTTTTCCAGCTCCTCGAGCTCCGATTTAAAATCGTCCTTTTCCCCCATTTCCTTCTGGATGGCCCGCATCTGCTCGGTGAGGTAGTAATCCCGCTGGGTCTTCTCCATTTGCTTCTTCACACGACCCTTGATGCGTTCCTCGGTGAGGCCGATCTCGATCTCCGCCCTCAGATGGCCGTAAAGCTTCTCCATCCTCTGGATGATGTCCACGGTTTCCAGGAGCTTTTGCTTGACGTCCAGTTTGAAAGGCACGTAGGACGCCATGGTGTCCGCAAGCCGGGAAGGTTCTTCGATGGCTGCGACGGCATCGAGTACCTCCTGGGTGATTTTCTTATTATGCTTGGCGTAGGCCTCAAAGGTCGATCGAAGCCCCCGGCGCAACGCCTCCATTTCGACGGGGTTGGGAGACGGCTCGGGAAGCACTTCCACCTGCACGTGAAAGTAGTCCGGGTGGGGGATGAACTGGAGCAGCCTGGCTCTCTGTTCGCCTTCCACCAGCACCTTCACGGTACCGTCCGGCAGCCGCAGGATTTGTAGGATGTTTGCGATAGTTCCGATGCGATAGATATCCGATTCGCCCGGAGTATCCGTCTTTGCCTTGGTCTGGGCCGCAAGAAAGATCCTCTTCTCGGAACTCATAGCCTTGTCCAGGGCGTTCACAGACTTGTCTCTGCCGACGAACAGAGGGACGACGCTGGAGGGAAAAACCACGATGTCCCTGAGAGGCAGCAACGGCAGGGAAAGGGTCTGCACCGTGTTCTGCTGATCGTCTTTGTTTCTGTTTAGCTTGAACATAACATCGCACTCTTTTTCATTGAAATTTCATATCTCCTATGAAACAGCCGTCTGAAATCCCGACCCCACCACGAGCGACAAGGGGATCCACGACCGGAGTTTCAGAAAGGACCGATCCCCTCATGCGGACTCCTGGCTCTGGCCTCGATACAGCAGCAGCGGGGTTTCCTGCTTGAGGATGACGTCTTCCCCGATAATGCACTCCTGGATTTCCGGGTGGGAAGGGAGATCGTACATGATGTCGAGCATGACGTTTTCCATGATGGATCGAAGTCCCCTGGCCCCGGATTTTCTCCTCAAGGCCTCCTTGGCAATGGTTCGGAGGGACCCGTCCGTGAATCGAAGGCGGACATCCTCGAGCTCGAACAGCTTTTTGTATTGCTTCACCAGTGCATTCTTGGGTTCCGTCAGGATTCTTACCAGTTCATCCTCGATGAGTTCATTCAAGGTGGCAATGACCGGCATGCGCCCCACAAATTCCGGGATCATGCCGAATTTGATGAGGTCCTCGGGCTGCACCTGCATAAGAACTTCACCGATGTTGCGGTCTTCCTTGCTGCGGATTTCCGCGCCGAACCCGAGCCCCTTGACTCCCACCCGCGACTGAATGATGGACTCGAGATAGTTGAACGCCCCTCCACAGATGAAAAGAATATTGGTGGTATCGATCTTGATGAACTCCTGCTGCGGATGCTTCCTTCCACCTTTGGGCGGTACATTGGCCACGGTACCCTCGAGAATCTTCAAAAGCGCCTGTTGGACTCCTTCCCCGGAAACATCCCGGGTGATGGAAGGGCTGTCCGATTTCTTGGCGATCTTGTCAATCTCATCGATATAGACAATGCCGCGGGATGCCTTCTCGATATCGTAGTCCGCCGCCTGAATGAGACTGACAAGAATATTCTCGACATCTTCTCCCACGTACCCGGCTTCGGTGAGTGTGGTGGCATCCGCGATGGTGAAAGGAACATTGAGGATCCTCGCCAGAGTCTGGGCAAGGAGGGTCTTTCCGGATCCCGTGGGTCCGATCATGAGGATGTTGCTTTTTTGCAGCTCCACGTCGTTTTTGTCGAGCTTGAGCTCGATGCGCTTGTAGTGATTGTGGACAGCAACGGAAAGGATCTTTTTTGCCCGATCCTGGCCGATGACATACTGATCCAGGATGCCCTTGATTTCCACGGGCTTCGGGATCTGGGTGGCTTTAGCGGCCTCTTCCCGTTCGTATTCTTCGGCAATGATGTCGTTGCAGAGCTCCACGCATTCGTCACAAATGTAGACAGTAGGACCAGCAATCAGTTTTTTGACTTCGTCCTGGCTTTTCCCGCAGAATGAGCACCTGAGCTCTCCGCCTCGGTCATCTCGCTTCCTAGCCATGAAAATCCTCCTTGGCCACCTTGCATGAAAAATCCACCGCTCAGAAACTTCCTCGTTTCGGTGCGGAATCTTCGGAGTGATGGGCGCAGACTTTCTCGTTGAATTTCTCGATCGCATGCCTCATTATAACGTCGCCGGAGAATTCTCGCCACCTCGAAATCTAGATTGGCGCCCACAGCCACCCTACACGTTCACAGGTAACCTTTGGGCAAGAAAAGGTCAATTTCTTTCTTTGTCCAGAGGCTCCTGCACAGGAAATCGGATCAGGAGACGGGAGGAATGAGGGATTTCGCGGGGAGGGAATGGAAAAAAGAGAAGCAGCACCCGTGAGATCGGTCCCATTCGCTCCGGAGGGGACCCTCGACCGGGGCGCGGAGGGGCCCCTCAGAAGGGCGCGGCATCGGGCACCTTCTGAGAGGGGAAAGAACAAACATACTTACAATTTTGCTGCCGTCTTCCTGCCGAGGATTACCTCGTCCACCATGCCGTATTCCCTGGCCTGAACCCCCGACATATAGAAATCGCGGTCTGTATCCCTTTCGATCTGATCGACGGGCCTGCCCGTGTGATTCACCAGAATCTGGTTGATCTCCTCCCGAAGTCGCAGGATTTCCCGAGCCTGGATTTCCACGTCCGTGGCCTGTCCCTGGAACCCCCCCATGGGTTGGTGAAGCATGATGCGAACATGGGGCAGGGCAAATCGCTTCCCTTTCATTCCCGCTGCGAGCAAAACGGCGGCCATGCTCGCGGCTTGGCCCATGCACAAGGTGGAAACATCCGGTTTGATGTAGCGCATGGTATCGTAGATCGCCAGGCCTGAAGTGACCATGCCTCCAGGAGAATTGATATAGAAATGGATGTCTTTGTCCGGGTCTTCGGATTCAAGAAAAAGCATCTGGGCAATGATGAGGTTGGCCACCTCATCGTTGATGGCCGTGCCCAGGAAAATGATGCGATCTCGAAGCAGTCGTGAATAGATGTCGAACGCTCTTTCTCCTCGACTGCTCTGCTCGATGACAATTGGTATGAGAGACATGGGCTACTCCTGGGCAGGACCTTGGGCTTCCTGGGGTTGTTCCAGGAACACCGCCTCGGATTCAATCCATTGGAAAACCTTGTCCTGGATTTTGACTTCCCTGGCTTGTGCCACGATGGCGCTGTCCGTGTATTCATTCCTCATGGTTTCGACGTCGACCCGCATCACTCGAGCCACCTCTGCATAGATCTCCCCCATTTCCTGGTCGGTAAGTTCGAGACCCTCCTGCCGGGCGATCTGTTCACAGATCAAACGCCAGCGCACGTTTTGTACCGCCTGGGGTCGGTAGCTCGCTCGAATCTCCGGGGTGTCGAATTTTCCGGTGTCGATCTTGAGTCCCTGGGTTTCGAACTGGTGCCGGAGCATGCGAACAAGGTGATCCACCTCTCGTTCTATGACCCTGGGAGAAAGATCGAACTCCACGGACTGAAGCAGGCGATCCACGATCTGCTTTCGGACCTCGGACCTGCTCTTCTCCTCCTCGCGATTCTCGATCTGCCTGCGGATTTCTTCCCGGAGTGCATCCAGGGTATCAAAGGAACCGGTCTCCCGGGCAAATTCATCGTTCAAATCCGGAAGGACCTTTTCCTTGAGCTCACGCACGATTATGTCGAACTGAACTCGCTTGCCCGCGATTTCCCTGGTGGGGGCATCTTCGGGGTAGTCCAGTTCAAAGGAGAACGATTCGCCGGGCCAACGGTCGATCAGGTGACGGTCGAAGTCCGGATGAAGAGCGTTCTTGCCGACCTCCATCATGTAGTCCCTGGTTTCACCTTTCTTGAAAATCTTGCCGTCCACCCAGGGGGTGAAATCCACCAGCACGATGTCTCCCTCTCGAATGGGCCGGTCGACCTCCAGGGTTCGAATCTGGGTATGCTGCTGACGGAGTCTCTCCATTTCGGTATCCAGCTGTTCCTGGGTTACCTGGACGGGAGGACGATAGATCTCGATACCTCTGTGACCGTCCACCCGGAAAGCGGGGCATACGTCCACGACGGCCGAGTAGGTGAAGCTGCCGTCCTCGGCGAATTGCATGTCATCCACATCGGCCTCGATGAGGGGCTGCAGATTGGCATCCCGGAGGGCTTGAGGAAAAGTGTTCTGAATGAATTCGGAAGAGACTTCCTTTTCGACGGTTTTTCCGTAGTAGGATTTGAGGATGCTTCGAGGGACCCGGCCGGGCCGAAATCCGCGAATGCGCACATTCTTGGCGATCTGGCGGTACTTCTTCTCCAGTTCTTGCCGAACTTCCTCGGGCGGAACTTGAACCTGGAGCTTCTTCTGATGTGAACTCAGATCCACGACATTGACGTTCATGCCCACTTCTTAACCTTTCCTTCGTTGGATGCGGCACAGGAACCCGGGCCGGTTGATACGAGAAAATGATGGTGCGAGAGGGGGGAATTGAACCCCCATCCTGCGTCAACAGGGCTGGATCCTAAGTCCAGTGCGTCTGCCGGTTCCGCCACTCTCGCCAAGAACCTCCTTCCATCAACCATGAAGTTTTCATACAATCACTTTCCCCGAAAACTGTCAATCAATCGGCCCGCAAAAAAAACCCGGCGGTTACACCCACGCCTCTCGGAAGCCGCTCGGCATCGAGCCGTGGTACGCCGGAGACTGAAGAGCCCGTCACGGACGACCCCCGGACCCGAAAAACGTTCCCCCGGGGATCTGGACCCAGGGCGGGCTTCCCCTCCGACTTCCACCAGGCGGTCTTTCCCCGCCATTCGGAAAACCCGGCTTCCAACATCAGTTGACGAGGAGTTCCCCAACCTGGTCTTCACAAGATGGGACAACTTCATGGGTCGGAATGTCGGGATACAGGAAGTGCCCTTGCCCGTTTCCCAAGCCGGGAACGGAGCATCCTTTCCGGGGATCGCTAATTGTCCCAACTGGTCACGTCGGCGTTTTCGCCCTCTCCACCCTCCTGCCCGTCAGCTCCCAGAGACGCCAAATCGTAGTCTCCCCGTTCCCCCGGGGATCGATAGAGATAAGCCTTTCCCCACGGGTCCGGGGGAACGTCCTTGGGCAAATAGGGTCCGTCCCAACCGGCATGGCCCGGGTTCCTTCTCAAAGCCTCCAAGCCCTCCTCCGTGGTCGGATATCGCCCTACGTCCAGGCGATAGGCATCCAGGGCGGTCCCCAGGAGAGCGATCTGTGCCTTGGCTGCCTTCTGCTTGGAGCTACCCACCTTCTGGAACATTTTGGGAGCAACCAACGCTGCCAGGAGCCCCAGGATGATCATGACGATGAGCAGCTCGATGAGGGTGAAACCTGCAGAAAACCTTTGGGGGCGCCGTCGACGCATTCCGGCTCTTTCCGACTGAATCACCATGGTTCCTCTCCCTAAAGAAAGCCTTCCGTTTCGGATGTATGCGGGACCTTCATGGGTAGCCCGGCGCCCGAATCCGCGGCCTTCTCTTCATTCGATTGGAATACCCTGCGGTTCTGCACGAGAGTTTTTAACCGACCTCTCGGCTCGTGTCAACGCAACACCCGAACCGAGCCCCTTCGGGCCCCCTCCGCGACCGGGATCACGACCCTGGCGTGCCTTCCTCGATCGAGGCCGAGTATTTTCCGGAACAAGGGCTCGCTCGGGCACAGGCCCTTTTCACGGGCATCTTCCCGTCATCAGGCTGGTTCCAACACCGCCGAGTCTATCCCGGGTAGTACTTTCCCTGGTAAAATCCCTTTGCTTCCATATAAGTCAGAATCGCTTGAAGATTCTGCTGTTTTTCCATGGCCCAGGCGGGCGCCACCAATTCATCCGGATGAGGGTCTCCCGTGAGCCGTTGAATAATGAGATGTGGAGGGAGGTACAGGAGAAATTCCCCCACCAGGGACACGTATTCATCCCTCGAGAGACAGGAGTAGGTCCCCCGACGGTACCATTCCTCCAAAACCGTCCCTCGGACCACATAAAGAAGATGGATTTTCACGGCGTCGATGGGCAAGGAGGCAAGGAATCTTGATGTGGCCATCATATCCTCGCGGGTCTCTCCGGGCAGTCCCAGAATCACATGAGCACATATGGGAAGTCCCCGCTGGTGTGTGCGCAAAACAGCGTCCACGAAATCCCGGGCGGAGTGTCCCCTTCCGATGGCTCTCAGGGTGGCATCCTTCGCCGACTGGAGACCGTATTCCATCCAGACCGGGGACCTGGTGGAGATGACCTGGAGGCAATCCAATACTTCGTCGGGGACACAGTCCGGTCGAGTTCCAATAGTCAACCCCACCACGTCCTCCACGGCCAGGGCCTCTTCGTAAAGTGCCTTCAATCGGGTCAAGGGAGCATAGGTGTTGCTGAAGGACTGGAAATATGCCAAAAACTTCCTGGCCTTGTACCTTGTTGCAAGGTAAGATTTCGCCGATTGGATCTGCTCGGTAATGCTCGAATGAGACCGAGCGGCCCCGGTTCCGGACCCGCGATCATTGCAGTAGACACAGCCTCCGTATCCGAGGGTACCGTCGCGGTTGGGGCAGGTCAGGCCGGCATCCAGGGAGATCTTCCGCACGCGGCAGCCGAAGAAATCTCGCAGATAGGAATTGTAATCTCGATAAAGTCTGTTCATCGGTCCCTGCCGTGCGCCGGAAAAATCCGCGCATCCCTCTGCGTGGTTCCTGCTTTGCTCTCAGGCGACTACAACCCGGGGTCCCCCTGGGGACTCCATAGAGGAATGCTCTCCCACCGGAATTTCATGGACTGATCTGCAGAATATCACGGAGCCGGTGCCAGATCCAGCGAGGACGACATCCTCGCCTGGGGTTGCCTGTCATGGTTTGCGGGTTTATGAGCCCGGGAGTGATCGAAAAAAGTTGCTTTCAGGGGTGAGGTTCCTAAGGGTAATGAAGAAATATGATGTGATCGTTGTAGGTGCCGGCCACGCCGGATGTGAGGCGGCCCTGGCCGCGGCTCGCCTCGGGTGTCGAACTTTACTTCTTTCCATTTCCCTCGACACTATCGCCCATATGCCTTGCTCTCCCTCCATCGGAGGAGTTGGAAAGGGTCATCTGGTGAAAGAAATCGATGCCCTGGGCGGAGAGATGGCCCGAGTGGCGGACCAGACCGCCATCCAGTTTCGATGGCTGAATACCAAAAAGGGCCCCGCCGTCCGGGGAACACGAACCCAAAACGACAAGGTCCGGTACCGGACCTTGATGAAATTTACCCTGGAACGTCAGCCCAACCTGGATATCAAGCAGGCACTGGTGGATTCTCTGGTGGTCGAGGGCGGCAGATTCAGGGGGGTTGTGGATCAGCTCGGGGTATTCTTCCCCGGGGAAGTGGGGGTGCTGACCACCGGCACCTTTTTGCACGGGCTGGTCCACATCGGGACGGTGCAAATTCCCGCCGGCAGAGCCGGTGAATTTCCCTCCAATCTCCTGGCGGACCAGCTGCAGACCTTGGGCTTTACCCTCGGCCGAATGAAGACGGGGACTCCTGCGCGCATCCGGCGCGAGAGCATCGATCTCAGTCGCTTCTCCAAGCAGGGAGGGGATGAGACCCCTCGTCCCTTTTCCCTGTCCACATCGAGGATACCCTTGCCCCAGGTATCCTGTCATATCGGCAGAACCCGGGAAAGGACCCATGAACTGGTCCGAAGACACATTCACCTGTCTCCGCTCTACAACGGAACCATCCGCGGGGTGTCCGCGCGGTATTGTCCTTCCCTGGAAGACAAGGTGATGAAATTCCCTCACAAGGAGTTTCATCAAATCATCCTCGAACCAGAAGGGCTGGAAACCGAGGAAATTTACGCCAGCGGCACGGGCAATTCTCTCCCTTACGAGATTCAACTCGAGATCATCCATTCCATCGCCGGCCTGGAGGACGCCGAGATCATGAGGCCGGCCTATGCCATCGAGTACGATTTCGTGCAGCCGACTCAGCTGCATCCGACCCTGGAAACCAAGCTGGTTCGAGGCCTGTACTTGGCCGGTCAGATCAATGGAACCTCGGGGTACGAGGAAGCTGCAGCCCAGGGTTTGTGGGCAGGCATCAACGCCGCTCTGAATGTTCAAAAGCGGCCTTGCTTCCTGTTGGATCGTTCAGAGGCTTACATGGCGGTGATGGTGGATGATCTGGTGACCAGGGGAACCCAGGAACCCTACCGCATCTTCACATCCCGGGCCGAATACCGGCTGCTCCTGCGCGAAGACAATGCGGACCTTCGACTCATCGAGCGAGGTCATGGTTTGGGCCTGCGGACGCACTCGGAATACCGGGAAACCATGGAGCGGCGGGAAGCTGTCCTGGCGGAACTCCGAAGGTTGGCCGGGACCTACGTGACCCCTTCTTCCACCCTGGATTCCTTTCTTCGGGCCAAAGGATCCCCGGTCGTGGGGGAATCCATTTGTCTGGATCGACTGCTCAAACGGCCGGAGATTTGTTATGAGGACATCGAGGCCCTTTCACCGCCTTCGATCAGGCTCTCTGATTCTGCGAAACAACAGGTTGAGGTGGAGTGCAAGTACGAGGGATATCTGCGACGGCAGGAGGCCGAGGTAAAGAAGTTCAGGCAGTTCGAACAGATCGCCGTCCCGGAGGATTTCCCCTATGGAAGAATCCCGGGGCTGTCCAACGAAATTCGGCACAAACTCGAAGAGATTCGGCCGAGGAGCCTGGGGCAGGCATCGAGAATCTCCGGAATCACCCCCGCAGCCCTTTCCATCCTTCTGGTCTATCTCAAACGATACGGGAAGACGGTCGAGGAAAGTCTTCGGAGGGAGAAGCCGGGAAATTATGTGCTAACCTCACTATAAAAAAAAGCTTGTGCTTATCCTGAGAACTATTCTAAAAGAGTAGCAGAGGAAGTATCGTGCAGATATGGTTGCCTTTGGATCTCTCGAGTCGGTCGAAAAGGGGATGAAACCATGGAGGGGCAAAACGAAAGGGATTTCATTGCCATGCTTCGCAGCCACGGATTGCAGGTGACTTATCAGCGACTTGCGATTTACCAGGCTCTATACGACAATAAAGACCATCCCAGCGCGGAAGTGATTTACCAACAGGTGAGAAAGCGGTTCCCGATGATTTCTTTGGGCACCGTCTACAAAACTCTCGAGCGGTTCCATGAAGTCGGACTGGTGCAGAAAGTGAGTCCGGTGACGGAAGTGGCGCGCTATGACGCAAACGTGGACTCGCACCATCACATGGTGTGTTTGAAGTGCCAGAACATTATTGACCTGGAAATCACCGGCGCGAGCCAGAAGATCTCGCTGCCGGAGGACCATGGTTTTCATGTCTTGAGGCATCAGATCCTCATTCAAGGCTATTGTTCCAATTGCCATAACGACAAAGAATGATTTCCAAGGTTTTTCCGCGACAATCGTAAAGAATGCACGCGGGAGTTCGCCGACCAAATGCCTTTTGGCCGGGAAGAGACAGTCCCTATCCTTTTGATGAATACCCCGAATACCCCCCTTCCCCGGGTCGTTCCATCGCGCGGGAACCACGCCCCGGCCCGGGATTTTCCAGCCCTGTATTCAAGCCGCATCCGATGCCGCCAAAATTTTCTCCGCTTTCCCTTTCTCCAATGAATGCCGTTCGACCCGGATGAAACTGTCCCGGGAAATGCCGCCTCCAGGTCGGCGTTGGTTCTATACAGACGAACCATGGTTTGCTATAAAAAGGCCGGTTGGGCGATTAAGCTGTTCGTGTGGGGCCCATGCTTGATGAGGGTGCCGTCTCATTGTGGGATGGAGGGAACGCGGAGGAGTGAACGTGAACATTGTGGTGCTACTCAAGCAGACGCCGGATACGGAATCGGTGATTCGCATCGCGGATGACGGCAAGTCCGTTGTCACCGAGGATCTCAAGTGGATCATCAATCCTTACGACGAATTTGCGGTGGAAGCGGCCCTTCGTTTGAAAGGGAAACTCGGAGGGAAAGTGACCATATTGAGCATCGGAGCCCGGAGGGTTGCGGATGCCGTTCGAACAGCTCTGGCCATGGGAGCGGACGATGGAGTTCTCATAGACGATCCGGCCATGGAAGGAAGCGACAGTCAGGCGGTGGCGAGGGTCCTGGCCGCAGCCGCCGGGGAACTCGAGCCGGACCTCATCCTTTGCGGATCCCGGGCGGTGGACGACGATGAGGCCCAGGTGGGCCCCCGGGTGGCGGAACTCCTTGGATGGCCCCATTGGTCCCAGGCGCTTGCCATCGATTGTGACGGCTCGAAGGTTACCGTCGATCGTCCCATCGAAGGGGGAAAGGTCGTCGCCGATGCGGATCTTCCCGCACTGGTTGCCCTGGGCGGCTCTCACGCCGTGTGGAATCCTCGGTACGCATCCCTGCCCGGCATTATGAAAGCCAAGAAGAAGCCTTTGACCTTCAAGACATTGTCCGACCTGGGCATCGATCCGTCCCAGTGCGGCCCGAATGCCTCCAAGATCCGAATCACCGCCCTCGACATGCCGCCGGCGCGCAAGCCCGGACGGATCATCAACGGGGACCTCGATACCGTAGGAAAAGCAAGAGAACTTGTCCGCCTGTTGCATGAAGAGGCCAAGGTCATTTGATCGTCGAGACAGGAGCAACCATGTCGGAATGTGTTTGTGTTGTTGCCGAATTCCGGGGCGGAGCTTTTCGCCGGGTGACTTTCGAGGTGGCCAGCGAAGGGCGCAGATTGGCGGATTCTCTGGGAGTAAGCCTTTGTGCCGTGGCTTTGGGATCGGGGGTGATGGAAAAGGCAGGGGACCTGGGTCAATACGGGGTCGAGAAGGTCTATGTGCTCGATGATCCCTCCCTGGCGAACTACATTCCCGAAGTCTATGCCGCCCTAGTCGCCGAAGTGGTTCACCGGTGCAACCCCTCCGCGGTGCTTCTGCCGGCTTCCGCCGACGGCAAGGACCTGGGCGCCCGTCTTGCCGGACGGTTGGAGTCCGGGCTGGCCCAGGATTGTATTCAGATTGTCACCGACTCTGGAACCATCAAAGCCAAGCGACCCGTTTTTGCGGGGAAGTGTCATGCCTGGTGTGAATGGGTTCCCGGCGCCTTGCCTCTCATCTCGTGTCGTCCCAACGTCATGGATTGCCTTGACCCCGAGGAACATGGGAAGGCGGAGGTGGAACAGCTGCAAATTCCCATCCCCCCGTGCCGATCCAGGGTCCGGAGCGTGGATCTCGATTCCACGGGGAAAGTCGACCTTAGCGAAGCCGAGATTGTGATCTCCGGCGGACGAGGGATGAAAGGTGCGGAGAATTACGCCATGCTGCAAGACCTGGCCGACATCCTCGGAGCGGCCGTGGGAGCGTCCAGGGCCGCAGTGGATGCCGGCTGGAGGCCCCATGCGGACCAAGTCGGCCAGACGGGCAAGGTGGTGAGTCCCAATCTCTATATTGCGGTGGGTATTTCCGGGGCCATTCAGCACCTGGCCGGAATGAGTTCTTCCAAGTATATCGTCGGGGTGAACAAGGATCCCGATGCGCCGATTTTCAGCAGGGTGGATTATGGAGTGGTCGAGGATTTGTTCCAGTTCGTCCCTGCTTTCTGCGAGGAGATCCGCAAATTCAAGTCCGCCTGTAAGTAAGACGGCTTTCCCCCTGGAAGCAGGAAATCGCGACGATCCGGCACCGTCGGACCCTTTTCTTACCCCCTGCTGCGACGGGGGACAAGATTTCCGGTCTACGTGAAATCAGGTCCTCGCTTGTCCCTCCGGAACTCCATCACCACCGCAGTCCGCAAGAGTGGGTAGGTCCTATGAAGAAGGCTGTTCGTCCATGGCTTGTCCATGAGGCGGCCACCGATTTCTTTTTTCTCCAGAATCGAAAATATCCGCGATCCGGCTCTCTCGAGTGGGTCGGCAACCGCTACGGATTGGAGCAGGTGGAACGCCAGTTGCTGTTGCGCGGGGTCTTTGGCCAGGACATCGCCCTGCACCGTCGCGCCAAAAGTTGTAGAGGGTCCCGGTGGCAGAGCGAAGCCTTGTACGTGGACGGTCACAATGTCCAGATCACCGTGGAAAGTGCCATTCTTGGACGCAGGCTGCTTCTGGCCAATGATGGAGCCATGAGGGATTTGGCGGGTCAGTCGGCCCGGTTTCATCTGACTCAGGCGAGCGATCTGGCCATGGACCTGATTTTTCGGTTCTTGGAGGTTTCGCGACCTCGAGAACTCTTTTTCTTTTTCGACGCCCCGCTGAGTCATAGTGGAGTCCTGGCCGACCGGTACCGGCGCAGGATGAAGGCTCTCGGCATTCCAGGCGATGCCAGGGCCGTGCCAGTTCCCGAGCGAGAGTTTTCCGGAGTGCAGGGGGTCCTGGCCAGCAGTGACCAGGCGGTGATGGAAAAATCCGGAAAGTGGCTGGACCTAGCCCGGTGCGCCCTGGACGCCGACGGGTCGCTGTCCTTCTGTGCGGACTTCTCCGCCCTGATTCTCACCAGAGGTCGTGAAACGCTCGCGGGGGAGAACTGGTTTACAGGGTTTTGAAGAAGCCGGGGTAAGAGGACTCTTCGCGGCATTCCACGGCTTCTCACGACGTTCCCATGTTGCTTGTCAAAAGAAACGAGGTGTGCTAGCAAAGAAAACCCTGCGCCACGGTTGCCGGGCAGGACCTTTTTGTTGCGGTTTTGGGCGGAAGCTGAACAGATCTCGAGGGGAAAAAGAGAGAAGGATTCATGGTGGAAATTGCCCCGTTCAGGGGGCTTCGATACAATCGGGAGAGGGTGCCCAACCTGGCTGAGGTGGTGATCCCGCCCTACGACGTGATTTCGCCGGGGGAACAGGACCTTTTTTACAGGATCCATCCCCACAACATGATTCGTTTGGAGTTGGGGAAGAAGACTCCTCAGGATTCCGCCACGGACAACCCGCATACCCGGGCGGGCCGCTACCTGCGGGAGTGGCT
The DNA here is from genome assembly GCA_018053185.1 of Syntrophobacteraceae bacterium. GTDB lineage: Bacteria > Desulfobacterota > Syntrophobacteria > Syntrophobacterales > Syntrophobacteraceae > JAGPLX01. The sequence continues at coordinate 20,459 of JAGPLX010000009.1, read as the reverse complement.
CAGGGAAGGGATCCTTGTCAGGGAACCGGAGCCGGCTATCTATTACTACGAGCTGGATTTTGCCCTGGGCGGCAACCAGTACCGGACCCGCTACGGTTTTATCAGCATCATGCGTTTGGCGGATTTCAGCACGGGGATGGTGAAACCTCACGAAAAGACCTTCCAGGCGGTGAAGAATGAACGGCTTTGCCTCATGCTCTCCTGCCACGCCAATCTAAGCCCGGTTTTTGCGCTGTACTCGGACCCTTCTCAGTCGGTGGATCGTTGTTTCCAGCGAGGCAAGAAAGAGGAGCCTACCCTGTCCTTCACGGACGCGTCGGGCATGCGTCATCGGATCTGGGCCATCACCGATTCGAGGGTCCTGAACGATGCGGGGGAACTCATGCGGGAGAAAGCCATTTTCATTGCGGATGGACATCATCGTTATGAAACCGCCTTGAACTACCGGGACATCCGGCGGGAGCAGCTCCGTGACGTGGATTCCGACGCGCCCCACGAGTACATCATGATCTACCTGGCCAATCTCCATCAACCCGGAATGATCATTCTGCCGACTCATCGCATGCTTCGAAACCTTGAAAAATGGGATCCCGAATCTTTTCTGCGAAGGGCCGGGGAATTCTTCGATGTTTGGAAGTACCCCTCGGATGAGTCGGCGGCAAATGAATGGCGGAGGACCCTGGAATCGGCAAGACAGACCAAGGAAAACATCATCGGCCTTTTCTGGCATTCGGCGGATGCCCTCTGCCTTTTGAAGGCCCGGCGGGAACCGGTCTCCAATTATCTGAGGGAAAGGGGGATCGCCGAGGTTTTACACGGCCTGGACGTGGTAGTCCTGGACCAGGTGATTCTGCGACACCTGATGGGATTGGACGAGGCGTTCCTGGCGGACGAAAACAACATCCATTTCAAACATGAATTGAGCGAAGGGCTCGACAAGGTGCGATCCCGAGATTATGAAATCGGATTTTTCATCAACCCCACTCGCATCGAACAGGTGCGGGAAGCGGCAAGTTCCGGTCTCATCATGCCTCATAAGTCCACCTACTTCTACCCCAAGGTCGGGAGCGGCCTCGTCATTCACACTCTCACACCTTGACGAAAGGTTTTCGGGCAGGGGAATCCCCTTGATCACGTCAGACGGGATGTTCGGCGGCAAGCTCAGGGTCCTGCAAAAACGGAAGGGTTATCGTTTTTCCGTGGACGCGGTTTTGCTGTCAGGCCTGACGAAAATCAAGGAGACGGACAGGGTCGTGGACCTGGGGACGGGATGCGGGATTGTTTTGTTGATGCTTGCCTTCAGGAAACGGGGATCCAGCCTGGTGGGCGTTGAGGTTCAACCCGACCTGGCAAGGCTTGCCGGGGAAAACGTCCGGCGGAATGGATGGGAGCACCGGATTCAGATTATCGAAATGGATTTTCGAAAGCTCCCCGGATACCTTCCCCCTCGATCCTTCGACGTAGTGGTGAGCAATCCGCCCTATCGGGCGATTCACACGGGCAGGATCAATCCCGAGTCGGAAAAGGCCGTTGCCAGGCATGAGTTGATGGCCTCGGTGGGGGACATATTGGAGGTGGGGAGCTATCTTCTACCTCAGGGCGGGCGGCTGGCGCTGGTATACCCGGCAAGCCGTCTCGTTTGCGCCCTACTGGAGTCCAAAGCCCATGGATTTGGCGCCAAGAGGCTTACGGTGATTCATCCTCGGAGGTCCTCTCCCGGTTCTCTGGTTCACATCGAGTTCCTCAAGGGTGGGAGGGAAGAGCTTCGTGTGACCCCTCCTTTTTTCATCCGCGGGGAAAATGGTGACTATACCCCGGAGATGCGGGGATTTTATGAAGAGTGAGTGTACATGGAAAGGGCGGCATCCCCTCGATGGCCGGTGTGGAGCGGGGGGAATCCGCCGACCTGCGGCCCGGTTGGGGCCGTTTTGTGCAAGGAACACGGAGGTTGCGGATGGATTTGGGCTTGAAGGGGAAAGTTGCCCTCGTCGCCGGGGGCAGTCAGGGGTTGGGAAAGGCAGTTGCCGTTGAACTGTCCCGGGAAGGAGCGAAAGTTGCCGTCGGGGCACTGGATGATCCCAAACTCCCCAAGGCCGTCGAGGAAATCAAGGCGCTTTGCGGCGGGGAGATCATCGGAGTTCCGACGGACGTGTCCGTGGCGGAACAGGCAAGGGGCTTTGTTCGTCAAAGCATCGAGCACTACGGCACCGTGGATATCCTGATCAACAATGCCGGAGGTCCGCCTTCCCGGACCTTCCTGGAGATCGATGAGGACCTGTGGCACCATGGGGTCCGGTTGAACCTCATGAGTACCATCCTCATGACAAGGGAAGCACTTCCGGTAATGATCGAAAAACGCTGGGGGCGAATCATCAACATGACGTCCATTTCGGTAAAGCAACCCCTCGACGGACTGATTCTCTCAAACACGGTGCGATCGGCGGTGGTCGGCCTGGCGAAGACCCTGTCCAACGAGATGGCTCCGTACAACATTACGGTCAACAACGTTTGCCCGGGCTATACCCTGACCGAAAGAGTGAGGAGCCTGGCACGGTATCTGGCGGAAAAGGAAGGCACGACCCCCGAGGCCGTCATCCGTCGTTGGGAGTCCTCGATTCCCATGGGACGTTTGGGGACCCCCGAGGAGTTCGGCGCCCTGGTCGCTTTTCTTGCCTCGGAGCGCGCCGGTTACATCACGGGTGCGTCCATCCATATTGACGGGGGATTTTATAAAGGAATCATGTAATGGCCAACGGCAGAAGAATGCCCCCGAGGACTGCATATATCCGTTCGGTGGGTCGTTATCTCCCCGAGCGGCGCCTGACCAACCAGGATTTTGAGAAGATGGTGAACACTACCGACGAGTGGATCTTGACACGCACGGGGATCCGCGAGAGGCGGGTCCTCGAGCCCGGTCTCGGGAGCTCCTTCATGGCTGTACGAGCCGCCAAGGAGTGCCTCGAGAGAGCAGGGACGGCTCCCGAGGAGATTGATGCCATCATTGTGGGAACGGTGACGCCGGATATGCTTTTTCCCGCCACGGCGTGCCTGGTGCAGAGGGAAATCGGGGCACGCCGGGCCTGGGGTTTCGATTTGTCGGCCGGTTGCTCGGCTTTTGTCTTCGCTCTCACCACCGGAGCCCAGATGATCGAGGCGGGCCGCTGCGACAAAGTCCTCGTGATCGGGAGCGATGTGATGAGCACGATCGTCGATTACGAGGACCGGAATACATGCGTTCTATTCGGAGACGCCGCCGGTGCGGCGCTGCTCGAGCCTTGTCCCGAAGACGGTTACGGCGTCCTGGATTTTGTGCAATACATGGACGGATCGGGGGAGGAATTCCTTCACATGAAGGCGGGGGGGAGCAGAAGGCCTGCCAGCCCTGAGACGGTCAAAAACAAGGAGCATTATGTGTATCAGGCAGGAAGGCAGGTCTTCAAATACGCCGTCACCAGGATGGCCGACGTCTGTGCCGAAATACTCGAGAGAAACAACCTGACGGGGAACGATGTGACCATGTTCATCCCCCACCAGGCCAACCTTCGCATCATCGAGGCCAGTGTCAAACGCATGAAAATCGACAAGAACAAAGTGATCGTCAACATTGACCGATATGCCAACACTACGGCGGGCACCATTCCTCTCTGTTTGTATGAGGCCGTGGTGGAACGGAACTGTGTCTCCAAGGGAGACTATCTGGTGATGTCCGCCTTTGGGGCGGGTTTCACCTGGGGAAGCGCGTTGCTGCGCTGGTGGGAATGATGCCTGCCGGGGGATCGGGGCGCAAAGGGCAAACGGAGTGATAAGGCAGACTCACTCACCATTCTTCGTGCTTTTTCCTAAGAATCCGGATCGAGTGAGGAGCTGCCGCCACTGTTCGTCCACCTGCCGCTGGAAAGCCCGGACCTGCTCGGCGGACATTCGTCGGAAGCGGCTCTGGGCCCGGAGATACTCCTCTACCGGTCGTCTCCTCCCGCTTCGCGCCATGCCCAGGCTCCTGCCCGTGAGGCGAACCGTCCCGTCTTCGATCTCGAAGAGCACGACCACGCCGCTTTCCACCGCCAGCCTGCCGATCCGGATCGTGTCCTTGGTGGGAAACCCCCAGCCGGTTGGGCACGGCACCATGAGATGAATGAAACGGGTGCCGTGGATCTGCTTGGCTTTGGTGAACTTGTTGTAGAGGTCCTGGGGGAAGGAAGAGCAGGTGGTGGCCAGGTAGGCGGGGTGGTGCGCCTCCATGATGCGGATAAAGTCCTTTTTCGGTTGTTTCTTGGGCACCACGGAGGTGGTGGTGGTGAGGGCCCCGCACGGTGTCGCGCTGGAACGCTGTGCCCCCGTGTTCATGTAGGCTTCGTTGTCGTAGCAGACATAGATGAAATCGGTTTCCCGCTCGGCGGCTCCGCTCAAGGCCTGGATGCCCATGTCGAAAGTCCCGCCGTCCCCCGCCATGGCCAGAACGGTAAAATCCCCGCGCCCCGTGGCCTTGAGACCCGCCGCCAGCCCCGATGCGGAGGCGGCCGTGCCGGCGAAGGTATTGTTCACGGCGTTGACGGCGATGGGGGTTTTGGGATAGATCCCGTGAAGAATGGTGAGGCAGCACGCAGGGTGGGTCATGATGGTTTTGGGACCCAGGGCCTTCAAAATGTAGCGATATGCGATGGGCAACCCGCAACCGGCACAGGTGCGGGTTCCGGGGAGGATGTATTCCTTGGCCGGCAATTCCATGGTTGTCGTCGACATAGTTCCTGCCAGGTTCCTTTCTTGTGCCGGAGAATCAGACTCCGTAGCCGAGCCAACGGGGCGATTCCTGCCGAGTACCTTTGCGGAGGGAGTCCAGGACCTCCCGGGCCGGCTCCGCCAGGTCCGAAGGCTTCACGTCTTTTCCACCCAGACCCAAAATATAGTTGAAGATGGGAGGACCATGGCCGTTCGAGCTAAAGAGGGCCGCTTTGAGCTCCGTGGCCAGGGCTCCTTCATACCCGTAGCTGATTCCCTTCTCCAACACGGCGATTCCCCCGGCGTGTGCCACGGCCCGGGCCAGGACCTTTCCAGGAAAGGGCCGGTATACGCGTAGCCCCACGACCCCGGCCTTCACCCCCTCCTCCCTCAGGAGATCGACGGCTTCACTGGCCTCGCTGGAAAGCGAGCCCATGGTGACGAAAAGGATTTCCGCGTCCTGTGCCCGGTAACGATAGAGAAGGTCCGGATAGGAACGACCGCAGACCCGGCCGAATTCCTGCCCAGCCTCGAGAATTACAGGAAAGGCCGACTCGAGTGTCTCCTGCAACCGAAGGCGAAAACCCATGTAGCTGGGACAAAGGTTCCCCTCCCTGTCGGGAAGGGGGTCCGTCATCACTACCGGGTTGATGTTCACGGGCTGGTCGGGGTTCAGCTCATAGGGGGTGCAATACGGGGGGAGGAACGAGTCCACCTGTTCCTGGGGGGGAACGGTCACGGGCATCATGGTGTGAGAAAGCCTGAATCCGTCAAAACAGACCATGATGGGGACCATGATCTGTTCCGCGATGCGGTAGGCCATGATGACCTGGTCCAGGACCTCCTGGTTGTTCATGCAGTGGAACTGCATCCATCCGGTGTCTCTCTGGGAAAGAGTATCCTGCATGTCGTTGAGAATGGTCCATGGAGCGCCGAGACCGCGATTGGTGACGGGCATCACAATGGGGAGTCGTGCACCGGCGGCCCAGTGCAGTTGTTCGTGCATATACGCCAGACCGTTGGCCGCAGTGGCCGTAAAAACCCTTGCTCCCACCAGGGATGCGGAGATGCACACTCCCATGGCCGAATGTTCGCTTTCCACCCGCACGAACTCCGCCTGCAGCTCTCCTTTTTCCACGTATTCCGAAAGAATTTCCGGGATTTTCGATTGAGGGGTGATGGGGTATGCGGCGACCACCTGAACACGGCATAGCCTGGCAGCCAGGGCGGCTGCCTGATTGCCCGTCAAAATGAGAGTCTGTCCCACGGTGATGGAATCCTTTCTTGACTGTGCTCCAGCAGCATCACCGGCCCCTCCCTTCTCGAGGACAAGGGATTGTTGCAGAGGGTGTTCTTCGACCGTTACCCATCCAACGATCCGGCCTCCGCTGTCCCTGCCGCCCGGGGGACATTTCCTTCTGCGGTCATATCCCGAGACCCCGATGAAACGCTCTCCTCCGGTGTGCCGGCTCGAACCATCCTAACGCTTTTGAAAGGCAAAAGCACGGGGAATCCACCCGCCGGTTTTGGAGCAAAATCCGGGGAGATCCACGGCTTCACCCCTGCACCCGGCGAGAAAAAATGAAGAATTTCCCGGGGAATTCCGATAGAGAAGAGGTGTGGGCCCGCAGTCGTCATCGAAAGGCGAGGCCATGAAGGCTGGAGGCCGTGGCCCACAAGATCTCGGCATGGCTCTCATCCTTCCCGATGATGCCCTACTTCTTCTTGGTGCCTCGCTTGGATGCCTTGAGGGGGTTGATCTTGGCCTGCTGTTGGGTCTGCGCCGATGCCTTGGCATGGCCGGCGAAATTGCAGATGCCGGTTCTCCACTTGACGGAGGGATTGGGGTAGCTGGTGCAATACCTTCCTGATGCTACATCCACAATTCGCTGGCAACCTTCACACTGCTCCACCACGGGGTGACAGGAGCCTCCATTGAACCCACAGCCGGTCTTGGTCATGAAGGCACATTCCATACCGGCCTTCACCGTTGCACAAATCATGTCGAATACCTCCAAAGTGTTGAATTTTACACCATACTCCAGGAAAATTGGTGCGAATAATAACCGGGAATTGATCCGTGTCAAGCCTTTTGATCACCATTTCGAGGTCAAAAATCTCGTGGCACAACAAGGGTCCGGATGACATAATGCACGGCAGTTTCGGGGAGGAGGCCGAAGCGGGAAAAACTGTGAGTTTGTACAGGCAGTGAAGTCGGGGAAAGGGTGAGCGTCCGTGTCAAAGAAAATAGGGGAATTGCTGGTTTCTGAAGGTTTGGTCGACAGCGATCAGCTGGCCCGTGCCTTGGAAGAGCACCATCACAGCGGGGAGCGGATCGGGGCCGTCCTTATCAAGCTTGGGATGATCGGGGAAGATACCCTGGTGGAATTCCTGGCAAGGCAGTTTCATGTCCCCGAGGTAAATCCGGCCAAACTGACGATCCCAAAAGCGGTCGTCGGCCTGATCCCCACGGATGTGGCCCAGAAATATCAGGCAGTGCCCTTCGGCATCATGGGGAATACCCTCAACGTGGCCATGGCGGACCCCGGAAACCTGTTCGTCATTGATGACATCCGGTTTCTGACCCGCAAAAACGTTCAGGTCCATGTGGCTCCCGAATCCTCCATCAGGAAGGTCCTCAGCCATCATCACGTTACCGACGAGAACATCGAAGACATGCTGGGCATGCTCAAGGATGAGGTGGACGTCGATCTCGTGGAATCTCAGGAAGAGGTGGACCTGACCTTTCTGGAGGACGCGGCGGAACAGGCGCCCGTGGTGAAACTGGTCAACCTGATCCTCATGGACGCCATTCGCAAACAGGCCAGCGACATACATGTGGAGCCCTACGAGAAGATGATGCGGGTGCGTTTCCGCATCGACGGAATGCTCCACGAAATTATGCGTCCCCCTCTTCAACTGCGGAATGCCATCATCTCGAGGATCAAGATCATGAGCCGGCTGGACATCGCCGAGCGCAGGCTTCCCCAGGACGGCCGCATCAAGCTCAAGGCCAAGGGCCGCGAGATGGACTTCCGGGTCTCGGTGCTTCCAACCCTCTTCGGAGAAAAGGTTGTGCTGCGCCTTCTGGACAAGTCCACCCTCCAGGTGGACATGACCAAGCTGGGTTTCGAGGATTCCCAGTACAAGGCTTTCCGTTCGGCCATTCATGCCCCGTACGGGATGGTCCTGGTGACGGGCCCCACGGGAAGCGGAAAAACGACGACCCTTTACAGTGCCTTGTCGGAACTCAACAAGACCAGCCACAATATCTCCACGGCGGAGGACCCGGTGGAGTTCAACCTGCCGGGAATCAACCAGGTCCAGATCCTGGATTCCATCGGCCTCAACTTTGCCTCGGCCTTGCGCTCCTTTCTCCGGCAAGACCCCGATATCATCATGGTGGGGGAGATCCGGGATTTCGAGACGGCGGAGATCGGGATCAAGGCCGCCTTGACCGGTCACCTGGTTCTGAGCACCCTCCACACCAATGATGCGCCCAGCACCATCAGTCGACTTTTGAATATGGGAGTGGAGTCTTTTTTGGTGTCGTCCGCCATCAACCTGGTGGTAGCCCAGCGATTGGCTCGCCGAGTCTGCACGGAATGCCGCATCGAAGAAAAGGTGCTCCCGGAAGCCTTGCTGGACCTGGGTGTCCAGGAGGAGGAATTGGGGACCTTTGCATGCTACCTCGGAAAGGGCTGTCCCATATGCAACCATACCGGCTATCGGGGGCGGATCGCCCTTTATGAAGTCATGCCCATGCACGAACCCATTCGAGAGCTGGTGCTCCTCGGAGCATCCTCGGCGGAAATCAAGAAGGAATCGGTTCGGCTGGGGATGCTCACCCTTCGGCGCAGCGGCATCAACAAGCTGAAAAGCGGCATCACCTCGCTCGAGGAAGTGATCCGCTGCTCGGCCAAGGATTAGAACTCCTCGATGGTGATTTCTCCGCCCTTGATTGGAGCCGGACCGAGGCGGGCGGGAACGCGATCGCCGGCCCGCCGAAGATAAAAGAGAGTCAAGGACCGTCGGAGGTCCGTGAAACCGCCGTGACCTGTGCAACCTCATGCCCCTACAGGAGACATACATGCCGATCTATCTATGGAAAGGAACAGACCGGACCGGGAAGAAGCAAAAAGGGGAGACGGAGGCGGATAATCCCAGTATTGCCCGGCAACTGCTGGCGCGCAAAGGCATCAACGTCACGAGCCTCAAACCCAAGCCCAAGGATTTGAGCGAGTATCTTCCCTTTCTTCAGGCGAAGATCAAGGAACGAGATCTGGTCATCTTCGTGCGACAGTTTTCCACCATGATCGATGCCGGTCTTCCCCTGGTTCAGGCCTTGGAAATCCTGCGGGAGCAACAGGAAAATCCCACCTTTCGAAAGATTGTCAAACAGGTGAAGGTGGATATCGAGGAGGGGGCCACCCTTTCCGATGCCATCAGGAAGCACCCCAAAGCCTTCGACGACCTGTTTGTCAACCTGGTTGCCGCAGGAGAGGCGGGCGGCATTCTGGACATCATCCTGAACAGGCTGGCGACCTACATCGAAAAAGTGGCCAACCTGAAAAAGAAGGTCAAGGGCGCCATGACCTACCCCATCATCGTCGTCGCCATCGCCCTGGTCGTGGTCGCGGTCATCCTCATCTACGTGATCCCGGTTTTTGCCGGTTTGTTCAAGGACGCCGGGGCAAAACTGCCTTCCCTCACCCTTTTTGTCATGAGCGTCAGCGATTTCACCAAGGCCTATTTCCACTGGATGATCCTGGGTGTGGTGATCGTGCTTTTTCTCATCAAGCGAGTGCGCAAAACGGAAAAAGGAAGAGACATCCTGGACCGCCTTTTTCTCAAGCTCCCGGTCTTTGGCCTTCTCATTCGGAAGGTGGCCGTGGCCCGATTCACGCGAACCCTGGGAACCATGCTCGCCAGTGGAGTGCCTATTCTGGACGGCCTGGACATCGTGGCCTCCACTTCCGGAAACACCGTCATCGAGCGGGCCATCCGAAAGGCCCGGGCGGCCATTGCCGAGGGACGCACGGTGGCTGAACCCCTGGAAGAAACGGCTGTTTTCCCTCCCATGGTCACCCAGATGATCGCCATCGGGGAGGCGACCGGCGCCCTGGACCAGATGCTCGGCAAGATCGCGGACTTCTACGACGAAGAGGTGGATATCGCCGTGGAGTCTCTCACCTCCATGCTGGAACCCCTCATGATCGTCTTCCTGGGGGTGACCATCGGGTTTCTACTCATCGCCATGTATCTGCCCATTTTCCAGATTGCGGACGTTGTGGGTCGAGGCTAGGCCATGAGTCCTGAAAGGTGCACCCGCGTAGATCCCCCCTACCCTGATCCCTCCATGAAACGGAAGATCCAGGGTCTTCTCCTCTTTCGGCTGCTCATGGGGGTTTTCTTCCTGGTTCTGACCCTCATGGTACAGAGTCGCCGGGAGGGAGACCTCTGGGCGGCCCGAATTCAGCCCCTGTACTTCTTTTCAATGGTGATTTTCCTTTTTACCATCGTGGCCGCGCTGAGCTTGAAACATACCCGGAACCTGGTGCGGTTCGGCTACCTTCAGCTCTTTTTCGACGTGGAGGCCGTGACGGTCCTGATCTTTCTCTCGGGAGGGATCGAGAGCCTGTTTTCCTTCCTTTATATGCCGGTGATCATCAGTGCCGCCCTTCTTCTGCACCGCAGGGGAAGTCTGTTCACCGCTTCCATGTGCAGCCTGTCGTACGGCACTCTCCTGGACCTTCAATATTTCGGCTGGATCTCTCCTCTCCAAATCGTGGCGGAAAGAACTCACCTGAGGGACAGCGGGACCTATTTCGTCACCATTCTCATGAGTATTGCCGGATTTTACCTGGTGGCCTATTTGAGCGGTTCCCTCGCCGAGGAGCTCAAAAGATCGAGCCGCCAGGTGGAAAAGCAGAAGTTCGATCTACGCCGGCTCGAGGCTCTCCATCAAAACATCGTGCAAAGCATGAGCAGCGGACTCCTTACCATCGATGAGAACGGCATGGTCATTTTCTGCAACCGGGCGGCCATGGAGACCCTGGGGTTGACCGCCGAAGAATTGCGGGGGCGACCTTTACGGAACGTGTTTCCAGGTGTCGATCCGCTCGCCTGGTCGAGAGAGATCCCTTCTTCCTTCTCTTCCCCCATATGCAACATGAGAAGACGAGAGCTCCGGTATCAACGACCTTCGGGGCAGGATGTCACCCTGGGGTACACGGTTTCGGTCCTCCAGGAGGGAAACGGGGAGGCATCGGGTTGGATTGTCATCTTTCAGGACCTGACCCATCTCAAAACCATGGAAGACCATGTGCGGCGCATGGAACGCCTGGCGTTTGCCGGGAAAATCGCCGCGGAAATCGCCCATGAGATCAAGAACCCCCTGGCAGCCATGAGCGGTGCCTTCCAGATGCTGCGCGGGGAAATCCGAACGGATTCGATCCAGTCCCGACTGGTGAACATTGTGGACCGGGAGATTGTCAGGATCAAGGACCTGGTGAACGACTTCCTCTGGTTGGCCAGGGGATCGAAAAAGCCCGAGAGGAGCGAGAAGATTTCGACAGGTGCCCTCATACAGGATGTGCTGGCCCTTTTGAAGGCCAAGGAGAGAGTTTCTGCCCACCAGACCATTCACACGACTATGGAAGCGAGCCCCACCCTGTTCATGGACCCTCATCATCTTCAACAAATCCTGTGGAACCTCCTGGTGAATGCCCTGGAGGCCATGCCGGAGGGAGGGAACCTTTCCGTTCGTTTAAGCCTGGTCTCGAGGGAGGACGCCAACGGTCCCGAGGCTCGGGTGGATATCCGAGACGAGGGGCACGGGATCGCGCCCGAGATTCGAGACCGGGTCTTCGAACCGTTTTTCACCACCAAAGAGAGCGGGACAGGCTTGGGGTTGAGCATCGTCTATCAGCTGGTGGAAAATGCCGGCGGAAGAATCGAAGTAACGCACCACGACCGGGCGGGAACCACCTTTTCCCTTTTTTTCCCAATCCCCTCTTCTTCCCCCTTGCAAACCGATCCCCAAGTGATTATAAGCACTCACTAAGATAGAGTGCTAATAGAACTGGGGTGGATTAACCACCCCGAATCGGCTCCCAAAGCCGAAAGGAAAAGGCTCCCCCCCGCAAAGGGCCGGGTGCCTCCTTGGGATCCATCCAAATCACAATAGAATGACCGCGAATGGGAAAGGAGTCAGATCCATGAAACTGAAGCCGCTCAATGATCGAATTGTGGTCAAGCGCACCGAGGAAGAGCAGAAGACGGTCGGTGGGATCATCATTCCCGACACCGCCAAGGAAAAGCCTGCCCGGGGAGAAGTCCTTGCTGTCGGAAACGGGAAACTCATGGAGGACGGAAGCCGAAGACCGCTGGATGTCAAGGTGGGAGACCGTGTTCTTTTCAGCAAGTACGCCGGCAATGAAATCAAGGTGGAAGGCGAGGAAGTTCTCATCATGCGTGAAGACGATATCCTTGCGATCATCGAATAACCCGCGCGGTTTTTCCCCCGGGTCTTCTGAAAAACACCCAAGTCTATGGAGGAACGGTTCATGGCAAAACAATTGATTTATGATGTCAAGGCGCGAGAGTCCCTGCTCAAGGGCGTGAATACTCTTGCCGATGCCGTTAAGGTGACCTTGGGCCCCAAGGGCCGTAACGTGGTCATCGAGAAGAGTTTCGGCGGTCCCACGGTGACCAAAGACGGGGTGACCGTCGCCAAGGAAATCGAACTCGAAGACAAGTTCGAGAATATGGGCGCGCAGATGGTCAAGGAAGTTGCCAGCAAGACCAGCGACGTTGCCGGGGATGGAACCACCACCGCCACCATCCTGGCTCAGTCCATCTACTACGAAGGTTCCAAGCTCGTCGCCGCCGGTGCCAATCCCATGGCCCTCAAGCGTGGAATCGAAAAGGCCGTCCAGGCGGTCGTGGATGAACTCAAAAAGATCAGCAAGCCCACCAAAGATCAGAAGGAAATCGCCCAGGTCGGCACCATTTCCGCCAACAACGATCCCACCATCGGCAATATTATTGCGGAAGCCATGAACAAGGTGGGGAAGGAAGGGGTCATCACCGTGGAAGAGGCAAAGTCCATGGAGACCTCCCTGGAAGTGGTCGAGGGAATGCAGTTCGACCGCGGCTACATTTCCCCCTATTTCGTGACCGATCCTGAGAAAATGGAAGTACTTCTCAACGAACCCCTCATTCTCATCAATGAGAAAAAGATCAGCGGCATGAAGGACCTTCTTCCCATCCTGGAACAGATCGCCAAAATGGGGAGACCCCTTTTGATCATTGCCGAAGACGTGGAGGGAGAGGCCCTGGCGACCCTGGTGGTGAACAAGCTTCGGGGGACCCTCCAGGTTTGCGCCGTAAAGGCGCCGGGCTTCGGTGACCGGCGGAAAGCCATGCTCGAGGACATCGCCATCCTGACCGGCGGCCAGGTCATCAGCGAGGAGAAGGGCATCAAGCTCGAGAACGTTCGGATCGATGATCTGGGCAAGGCCAAGACCGTTCGCGTGGACAAGGACAACACCACCATCGTGGACGGCGCCGGAGATCGGAAGGCCATCGAGGGAAGGGTCCGCCAGATCCGCACCCAAATCGAAGAAACCACCAGTGACTACGACCGTGAAAAGCTCCAGGAGCGCCTGGCGAAGCTGGTGGGCGGGGTGGCCGTGATCAGTGTGGGGGCCGCCACGGAGACTGAAATGAAGGAGAAAAAGGCCCGGGTGGAGGATGCCCTCAATGCGACCAGGGCCGCCGTGGAAGAGGGGATTGTCCCCGGGGGCGGAGTGGCCTATCTGCGCTGCATGTCGGCTCTCGATGCCCTCTCCCTGGAAGGGGATGAGAAGCTCGGGCTCAACATTGTCCGGAGGGCGCTGGAGGAACCTGCTCGTCAGATTGCTCAAAATGCCGGCGAGGAGGGCTCCGTCGTGGTGGAAAAACTCAAGAGCCGGACCGGCTCCTTCGGCTTCAATGCCGAAACCAACCAATTCGAGGACCTCATCGAGGCGGGTGTGATCGATCCTACCAAGGTGACCCGTTCGGCCCTGCAGAATGCCGCCAGTGTGTCCGCCCTGATGCTCACCACCGAATGCATGGTTGCGGAAATTCCCAAGGAAAAGGAACCCGCCATGCCTGGTGGCATGGGCGGAATGCCCCACGGGGGAGGCATGTACTAAAATCGTTTCCTTCTTCTTAATCGCCGGGCTGGCAGACTCCGGCCCGGGTATGAAGAAGGACCCCACCCGGAATCATTCGCTCCGGAGAGCTGCAAAAGACCCTCTTCTGCCGGTCACGGGCAGAAGAGGGTCTTGCTTTTCCCCGGTAAGCCTTTCCTTCCCGCCCGTCGCGACACATTCCGGGTACTTGACATGTCCGGAGGGTGTGTTAAGGAAGAAGCCTTTCCGGGAGCCGGGAATCCCGGCATGGCCACGGGCATCCTTTCCCGTGTGCCTGCCCCGCATCCGATGTTCGCCATTTTCTTCTGTGGGGGAGAAGGGACCATGGACTACAAAAACACCTTGAACCTGCCTCGGACGGCCTTTCCCATGAAAGCGAACCTTCCCGGGCTCGAGCCCGAGATCCTGGGCAAGTGGGAGCAAATGAGGCTTTACGAGAAACTGAGGGAACAGGGCCGGGAGCGTCCCCTCTACATTCTCCACGATGGTCCCCCTTACGCCAACGGTCACATTCACCTGGGCACCGCTCTCAACAAAATTCTCAAGGACATGATCGTCAAGTCCCGCCAGATGAGCGGATTCAACGCGGTCTATGTTCCCGGTTGGGATTGTCATGGTCTTCCCATCGAACACCAGGTGGACAAGGAGCTGGGACCCCGGAAAAAAGCCATGAGCCAAATCGAGATCCGGCGGGAATGCCGTCGGTACGCCGAGAAGTTCATCCACATTCAGAGGGAGGAATTCAAGCGCCTGGGGGTCCTGGGGGAGTGGGACCATCCCTACCTCACCATGTCCTTCGACTATGAGGCCGTCATCGCCAGGGAACTGGGCCGGTTCTTCACGAAAGGAAGCGTGGTTCGCAGCAGGAAGCCGATCTACTGGTGCCCGACGGATCGAACGGCCCTGGCGGAAGCCGAGGTGGAATACCACGATCATGTTTCCCCTTCCATCTACGTGAAATTTCCCCTTGGTATCGATAGCCGAAACCGGTTCCCCGAGTTGGCGGGAAAGGCCGCATCGGTTCTCATCTGGACAACAACTCCCTGGACACTCCCCGCCAACCTGGCCGTGGCTCTTCACCCGGATTTCGAGTACGTGGCGGTAGAGGTGGGCGACGAAGCGTGGATCCTGGCCGAAGGCCTCCTCGAATCCTGCATGGAGACTTTCGGGGTCCGGGACTACCGGGTGTTGAGGAAATTCCGGGCCTCGGAGCTCGAAGGTCTCAAGTGTCGTCATCCCTTCCTGGACCGAGATTCGGTCTTGATTCTCGGGACTCACGTGACCCTGGAAGCCGGGACCGGATGTGTCCATACGGCACCGGGCCACGGGCGGGAGGACTACGACATGGCCCTCGAATACGGCCTGGATGTCTATTCCCCCGTGGATGACGGGGGGGCCTTCACCTCAGAGGTCCCCTTTTTTGCCGGACAGTTCGTTTTCGACGCCAATCCCGCCGTGGTCGCCAAGCTCAAGGAAACGGGGAACCTGCTCCTGGAGACCCGCATAACCCACAGCTATCCCTGCTGCTGGCGATGCAAAGAGCCAGTCATTTTTCGAGCAACGGAGCAGTGGTTCATCTCCATGGAGAGAAATGACTTGCGCAAAAAGGCTCTGGCATGGATCGATCGAGTCCGGTGGGTCCCGTCCTGGGGCAGGGAGCGTATCCACAATATGATCGCCAATCGACCCGATTGGTGCATCTCCCGCCAGCGGTCCTGGGGAGTACCCATCACCGTCTTCACCTGCCGGGAATGCGGGGAACTGCTGGCAACCCGGGAGGTCTTCGACCATGTATCGGCACTCTTCGAGAAGGAAGGGGCAGACTGCTGGTTCGAGCGATCCTCCGAGGAGCTTCTTCCAGGAAACGCGAGGTGTCCCAGCTGCGGGAGCAAACAAATGACAAAGGAAATGGACATCCTGGATGTTTGGTTTGACTCGGGGGTGTCCTACGCGGCGGTTCTCGAGGCTCGCCCCTACCTGCGGTCGCCTGCGGACCTCTATCTCGAAGGAAGCGATCAGCACCGCGGCTGGTTTCATTCCTCCCTGCTGGCTGCGGTGGGGACCCGGGACCAGGCCCCCTACAAGACCGTTCTGACCCATGGGTTCGTGGTGGACGGACAGGGCTACAAGATGTCCAAGTCCCTCGGGAACGTCATCGCCCCCGGGGAGATCATCAGGCAATACGGAGCGGAAATCCTCAGGTTATGGGTTTCCGCCGAGGACTACCGGGACGATATCCGCATTTCTCCCGATATCCTGAAGCGGCTGAGTGAAGCCTACCGGAGAATCCGAAACACCTGCCGGTTCATCCTGGGAAACCTCTACGACTTTGATCGAGCGACAAACGCCGTGCCCCCGGGTGAACTGGAGGAGCTGGACCGGTTTGCCCTCCACCAGCTCCAGGACCTGGTCCGGAGGGTTCGAAACGCCTACGATCGGTTCGAATTTCACCGGGTGTACCACTCGATTCACAACTACTGCGTGGTGGATTTGAGTGCCTTTTACCTGGACATCCTCAAGGACCGCCTGTACACCTCGGCAGCCGACGGCAGAGCCAGAAGATCGGCTCAAACCGTGCTCCATGAAATCCTGTCCGTTCTCCTGCGGCTCATGGCACCCATCCTGTCCTTCACCTCCGAGGAGGCTTGGGAACATCTTCCCGGACACACCGGGGAATCCGTTCACATGGAAAGCCTCCCGGAGGAAAGAGCGGAATACCGGGACGAATCTCTCGATGAGCGGTGGCAAAGGATCCTGGCCTTGAGGGCGGACGTTTCCAGGGTCCTCGAGGCTGCACGCCAGTCCAAAAAGATCGGCCATCCCCTCGATGCGCGGGTTGTGCTAAAGCTCCCTTCTCCCTGGATGGAAATGCTCCGGGGACAGGAAGATCTGCTGCGTTCGGTTCTCATTGTGTCCAGGGTGGAATTCTCCGGGGAAGACCTCGACGGCGCCATGGAGGGCCGGGAGGTGGAAGGAGTGAAAATCTTCGTCGGGCCTGCTCCCGGGGAGAAATGTGAGCGATGTTGGGTGCGTTCGGAAAAGGTGGGGAAGTTCTCCGATCATCCGACCCTGTGCGAGAGGTGTCACGGGGTCCTGGTCGGATAGGCCGGCCAACGAACCCGGTGTCTAAAACTTGGGGGTTCGAGAATCCATGAAGCTGCTCGTTCCTGTGATGGGAGGAATCGTGCTCCTGGATCAAGTGACGAAAGCTCTGGTTCAGAAGTGGATGCCGCTCCATTCCGTCCGGGAAGTCGTGCCGGGTTTTTTCAGCCTGGTCCATGTTCGGAACACGGGGGCGGCTTTCAGTTTCCTGGCGGGGGCCCCCTCCTCCCTGCGCCTGGCTTTTCTCGTCACCTTGACCCTCCTGGTCATGGGGATCCTGCTCTTTGCCTACCGGAAACTTCCTTCACGAGACCGATGGATGCGGGCGGCTTATTCACTGATCTTGGGCGGAGCGGCGGGAAACCTTGTGGACCGGCTTCGCCTGGGGGAGGTGATCGACTTTTTGGATTTCTACCTGGGCACCCACCATTGGCCGGCGTTCAACATTGCCGACAGCGCCATCACGGCCGGGGCCGTCATGGTACTGGTGTCGTTCCTCCCCCGGAAGCAACGCGCCTGACCCCTTTTCCCGCCGGGCCGGGCGAGAGTTCCCCGCAGCCCTTTGGGTCCCGTCGGCACAATCACGGTTGCTTCTTGAGCTTCACCACGGAATTCACCGCCACCATTTTTTTGGACTGCCGGTCCCATACCTGCTGCTGAATGACCAGGCGATCGTTGAAGATCTGGGTGACGATCCCGTTCTTCTCACCCACCGGTGTTCCCACCTCGACGATATATCCCTTGCCGGCGGCATCCTCGATGACCGCCTTGCGACCGAGATCACCCCAGGTAATAGCCCGGAGCCCCTTCTCGATTTCGGCCAGGGTCATTTTCTGGAGGGGGGTGAGAGGCCGTTGCTGTTCCGGGGGCAGGTCGGTTTCGGACTCGCCGCTGCCTGCAGCCTGCGGAGGGGGGGGCTCCGCGGCGGAAATGAACGGTATGAAGGGGTCCGGCAGGTTGGTCGCCGGGTAGGTAAAATTCTCCTGCAACAGAGCCTCCCGAACTTTGCTCAGGACGATTTCGGATTGATCTGCTTCCGTGGACTCCCGGATGGGCGGAATGGAGGGAGGAGGAACCTCGGTCACGGCCCCCACCGCTTCGGTCGGCGCCTGCGCAGCAGCCTCCGACGGAGGATTGGTCCCGTTGACCCTGCCCGCAGGCTGGAAAAGGATCCCGGAGAAGCAACACAAGGCCACGATTGCGGCACCACGTTCCCAAAGGGAAGGCGTAGTCTTCATGGAGCGGCTCCTTTCGTGTGAATCCTCTCGATAGCTGTGCGGAAACCCCTGCGGCCGATAAATTCGCATTTCCCGAGGAAAATCGCAAGAAAAGAATGGACGGCCAAAGCCTCCTTGGGAGGGGGAAATCCTGGCACGGGGTGTGGGGCGTCAAAGGGTGTCTACGATCCGTGGGCGGGAAGTTGCTCTTTCTGTGTGACCACCGCCGGTTCGACGCCGGGACCCTCGAGGGATTTCGAATCTTTGAGAGCGGCGATGATTCTTTTGACGGTCAGCCGGTCGGGAAAGCCGGGATAGAGATCCAGGGTTTTCTGAAATGCCTCGACAGCAGCCTCATGCTGATCGGCTTTTTGCAGGAAAAACCCCAGCGCCAGCCACGCTCTGGCATATTCCGGGTCGAGCTCGAGGGCCCGCCGTGCCTCCGCCGCCGCTTTGAGGGGTTCATCGTTCTTGAAATGGTACCAGCCCATGAGTAAGTGAGCATCCGGGGAATTGGGTTCCATTTGCAGTGCCTGCTGGATGAGAGACTCTCCCAGTCGCGGCAACCATTTGCCCAATCCCCATTTCTGGAGGACGAACCCCGCCGCCATGCGGGCATTGAAGGGACTGAAGGGGTGATACACGTATTTGGTCAGGAAGTCCTTCTTTTCTTCCTGCATCTTGTCCAGCGCAACCTGGTTTTCGATGAGTTCGTGCAGGTTCTTGCACCCGACATGGTCGGGATTGTCGATAAGGGCCCTATCGAGGAGCTTGAGGGCCGTATTTCGATCTCCCCATCGGAGGAAGTGTTGGGCCACCCAGGCCTTGGGAGGCAGATCCCCCGGGTCCGGCAAGCCGTCCCCGTCCAGGTCGATCCCTTCCTCTTTTGCAGCTGCGGCGCCGGCAATATCCTCGAGAAGCACCGACACGGGGATCTCGAACTCGGGAATATTCGGGCTGATGCTCCTGTTGTAGGTGAACGCTCTCGTGATGGTGTCGTATGCCTGGTACAGGTCTCCTGTTTGATATCGGATTCTGCCGAGATTCAACATGATGATGGGCACAGCCCCAACGTCCGATTCCGGAGGACGCTCGCGAAGGTATCTTTCCGCTATCTCGATGGCCTCCTCCGGCTGCCCCAGTCGAAAGTGGGAAATGACCAGGATATTCATGGCAACTGCATCGGCCTCATAGTTCGGGATACCCACCTCGATGGCTTCTTCCGCCTCGCGTACGGCTTCTTCAAACAGCCCGGCCCGTGCCAGGGCGACAGCGAGGTTGGAGTGGGCCCGGGGGCTCCTGGGGTGCAGTCGCGCATCATGGGTATGCAGCTTGACGGCGGTTTCCCATACTTGATTCCGGGCGAATGTAGCCAGGGTGAATGCGGAGGCTAAGATCGCCACCAGACACCATCCCAGGGTTGTTCGCGATTTTGCCGCGACCCATCCGGCCGGAACCCTCGAGAGCAGGGAAGACGCGCACACAACGCTGGTGAGAATCAATCCCACCGAAGGAAGATACATGCGGTGTTCGAAAACCAATTCGAGGGGGATGAAGGTCGATTCGATGGCCAGGTTTAGAAAAAACCAGATCAATCCATAGGTTGCCAGGGGATAGCTCTTGCGTTTCCAAATGCTCCCGAAGATCAGAATGCAGATAACCAGAATGGACACAAGGGTGGAGAGGGGAGTCAACAGGCCGGTGGATAGATCGAAGTGGTGCTCGAGGGACAGCCGGTCGGGGTCGGGCCAGAGCAGGGCCGAAATGTACCAGACTACCACTCGGGCTTCCGTGAGCAATCGTTCCGAAAGGGTAAAATGACGGTGTGAGTAGCCCTGCAGTAATTGGGGGACTTTATACAAAAAGGCGGTAAAGGCGGAAATAAAGAACAGGGTGCAAACCGCCCATCGACGCCGGATTACTCGCAGGATGGATTTCAGCCATGCCGAATCGAAAAACCACACCTCCGTTATCAAGATCATGATTGGCAACATGAAGGAGTTTTGCTTGGATAGAAAGGCCAGGAACATTGAAATGAAAGAGCAAATGAGAAGGAAAAACGTCCGCCGGGAAGCCGTTTCATGCAGGACTTGCTCCGACCTTGCCTTGATGTAGAAAGCGATACTCAACAGGTAGAACAGGCTCATAATGGACGTCATTCTCTGGACCAGGTAGGTCACGGTGCCGGATTGCACGGGATGAAGCACCCACAACCCGGCGA
>JAGPLX010000044.1 GCA_018053185.1 Syntrophobacteraceae bacterium | reverse complement strand
ATATAAACAGGGACCTTCCTTACGAAACAAAATAATCGAGAATTTCCCGATTGACAAATCGCTTCCGGCATGTTTTCATGCATTCCATCAGCTTGGAGAGACAGTTACAGTTCGAGACTGCTCGCTGCCGGTTGGTTTTCCGAATCTGATCCCCTTAATTTGGCACTTCGCCACACACCGAGGTTTGGGATGAGCCGCTTTCACTGCTCATACTGGATGCAGGCGTTCCTCAAAAACGGCTTAGGATACTGCATGTTTCCCAGTGCTCAGAAGTACAATGATCCTGAAACCTTTGCTCGATGGATCCGATCGCCCCGGTGGAACCCGTCCAGGGAGGAGGATTTCCCGACGAAGCTTCTCCAGACTCAGTGCCACTGTCTTCCCATCTGTCCACGCTTTCTCCACATTCCAGGGGAAGAAGACCTCCCCAGCCTCATCTTGTCCACCTCCAGGGGGAGGAATTCCTCATGAAATCCTGCGTACTCTTCCGGGATACACATGAACACTTGTGAAGGTCCCTGAGACAGGACCAAGGAATCTATGGGAAACTCACCAAGTACCATAGAGGGGGAAACCCCGATCCGGTAAACTTCTTGATAGTTTTTCTGATGCCAGATACATGGTGCTGTGCAAAGGATAAAGGGCAAACCCTCCGAAAGGTCGGGACGCAAAGTCTCCGGTCCAAGTCTGGAAATCATGGATATGACGGCGGGGTTGCCGGATCGCCATGGAATCTTTGGGCCTGGGACCCGCTCCTTCGGGAGGCGGGTTTTAGTATTTGGGGCCATGGAGGAATGATTCATGCTGGATGCACTTTTAGACAAAAAGGAGAATCACATTGGCTGGGCGTTTCGAGGAGATATTCCGCCCAATGAGTTTGCCAAAAGAACCAGCCTCGATCCCCGAAAAGTCTTCCAAGGCCGTTTCATCCGAAAAGGATTGACGCTCGTGCCTCATCAACGGGGGAGTCTATACACCTATTTCTCCAAGGTGGGAGAGCTTCACAGGGACCCTTCTGCCCCAATTGAGTTTCTTCCCTTTTCAGACGTGGGAACCGACTTGGTGTATTTTTTTGAGCACGAAACGGGGATCAAAGTTTTCATCAACCAGGAGGAGGTGTTCAGGGCGGGTTTCCAACCACAGGACGCTTCCAGGATGATGCCTGCGTGGGAAGCCGTTGTCCTTGCGCTGTTTCGTGGCAAGACAGTCAGCAAATACGGGGCGGCCATGAAAGAGAGACTGGATCAAAGTGAATGAAGCCTTTTGCTTTGGGGCCGGCTTCAGTTGTCCTCCCTATGCACCCATCCACACTGCCCGCTAAATGTGCTTTACCTGGCGCAGACACCACCCCCAAAGAAGGGGTTTGATGAAAAAACTGATACCGTGTGCCTGAAGGCCGTGAGAGGATCGGCAATTTCCGCTGGACACCGCCGTTTGATGGCCTTGGGGATACTGTAGTGCATGGGGATGGAAAAGGGGATTCAGCGTACGCTTCTTTGGGGACAAAATATCGTACAGATTTACGGGCCGGCCGGTACGCCCGGAAGTGAGCCTCTTTAGAGCAAAACTGCCTGAGAGCCGTGTGCCCCCGACACCCCCTGCCTCTGCTTTCATGCATTTCATGCAGTTGCCCTGCACATCACCCCACAGCTTGCTTGACCCGGCAGGAAATGCCTCAAACCCTTGTCGCATCCTCCCGCAATTGCTATTGTAATACTATTTCAAAGTGGATTTGGTTGGAGATATGAATCCTCGAGGGATCGTTCCGCCAGCCCCGTGCTATCAGGGATTACCAGTGGATGGAACAACGATCGAACAGAAATCTCTTCCTCTTCTCGGCTGCCGCGGCGCTGGTTCTCCTCCTGGTGGTTTGTACCGCTGTCGTCCTTCCCAACGTCCTCAATCTCAAACCGATCCGGGAAGAAATCGTCCGGGGGATCGAAAAGAAACTGCATTGTCGGGTGAGTTTCTCTTCCCTCGATTTCCGTTTTGTGCCATGGCCGCGGATGATTATCCATGATGGAAAGCTCTCCTGCCCGGGAAGACTCGATGGGAGCTTCAATACCGCTAAGATCTTCCCCCGCCTTATTTCCCTCCTGTTCGGAAAGATCGAGATTCAACGACTACACATCCTGTCCCCCGATTTTCGCCTGCGCCTGACGGACCTCCCCGTCCCGGCGTCTCCAACTCTTGGGGAAGCTCACGAAAGATTCAAACCGGAACTGGTTCTTTCCTCTATTTCTTCGATTATCCCCTCAGAAATGCCCAATATGGCCGTTCGCATCACGGATGGCAGCCTGGCCCTGTTCTCCGATGGTCGCCCTCCCATCCGAATCCAGGGATTCCAGTGCTCTCTTTCCATGGAAGGATCGAGCCTGAATCTCGAAGGCCAAGCCTGGTCCAATGTGTCGGACTATCTATCCACCCATTTGAGGCTGGATACGGCTCGGTTCAAAGGAGAGGGGAGAGTTGTCCTTACTGGTTTTCGACCGGACGTTCTTCTCAACACCTGGTTTCCCGGCACATCACCGGGCTGGGGTCAATCGGAGGTTCACTTGACCCTGGACTTTCAGGCAGACTCTCCGAGAAATCTAGCGGCGCAATTCCAGGGGTTTTTTCCTTATCTCACCCTGGAACAGGGGGAAGAACAGGTCGTACTCTCGGCTGAATTTTTCAGCGGTCATTTCTCACGACAGGAAACAGTCTTCGACCTGACTCTGGACCAACTAAAGCTGGGTTATCCTCACATGGATCTCTTCGGGTCGCTTCACATGAACATGGCCCATCCCCTCATCTGCCTGGAGCTGGAGGGGACCCAAACCGACGCCGCAGCAGTTCGGAAAGTAGCCACCATTGTGTGGCCCAACGAGCAGGTGGTGACGAAGATTTTCGAGATCATTCGTGGGGGGACGGTGCCAAACATCCAGTTTGCGGCTCAGGGTGCCACTTTCGGTGACTTGAAGAAATCCGAGAATTTCCGAATTGACGGCAGGATGGAGCAGGGAAGAGTTTACATTCCCGAGGTGGAGCTGGATATCTGGAATGTCTATGGAGACGTCGTCATCTCCAACGGAATTCTCGAGGGGACCGGTCTCTCGGGAAAAGTGGGCGAGTCGGTGGGCTGGGACGGCGGCCTCATCGTGGGGCTCGTCCGAAAACAAGGCGCCGAGCTGCCCTTTTTCCTCGACATCACCATCGAGGCCATCTTGAGCGATCTCCCCTCCATCCTGCACCGGGTGGTGAAGAACGACCTTTTCCTCCAAGAGCTCGCTCGAATCAAGAATCCCCGGGGCAGAGCTCTGGGGCGACTGGTTCTCGGAGATACTCTGAAATCCGTTCAAACCAAAGTGGTCGTCGAGAACTTCGAGCTTTCGGGCGAATATCAGCGTTTTCCCTATCCCATCAAAACACGGGGCGGGGCCTTCACCTACGAAGGCGGTACTGCAGCGGTGTTTGGCCTTGAGGCAGTTTTGGGGCATTCCAGGATCGAGGAAGCTTCCATCGTGTTCAACAGCCGTCCTACTCCCCACCTCGACATTCAATCCGTACGAGGTCGACTGGTCATGGAGGAAGTGTTCCCCTGGTTGCAGTCCTTTGAGGCCATTCGCAAGGGTACCCGAGAGGTCGATTCTGTCCGGGGAACCCTTCTGGTGGAGACCGGCAATTGGCAAGGAGTCCTTCGAGCCGGGAACGACTGGCGGTATCGCTTCCAAGGAAGTGCTGAGAGTCTCCTTGTGAAATCCGACAAGCTCCCGGATTCTTTGGTTCTGAAAAAGGGCCGTTTTGAGGTTCATCCGGATCGAGTAGTCCTCAACCAGTGGGACATGGCCTGCTCGGACGCGCTCTTTCGCGCCTCGGGACGCATTGGGGGATCTCGGGGCAAAGCACCTCAACTGGATCTGACCCTTGATGGGTCTCTGGGCGAAATAACCATTCGATGGCTCCATGACGCCCTGCAGGTACCCTTTCCCTTCCGCCTGCACCCTCCCATCCGGTTTTCCCAGCTTCGTTGGATCCAGGAGACTTCCGATTCCCATTCCCTTTCGGGGACTTTGGCTTTCATTGGGGCGGAGGCACAGCTGGATCTTGTGCTGGAAGCGAAATCTTTCACCGTTCGTCGGTGTTCGATCCGGGACCGCGAGTCGTCGGCTACCTTCGCCTTCAAGCACGAGAAGGATCACTCCTCCTTCTCCTTTGACGGGCATCTCACCGGGAATACTCTTAGGGGGCTCCTTGAGCAGAACACTCCTCTTGAAGGCGAGGTGCAGGGGAACTTCCAGGCAGACATTCATTGGAGCGAGCCAGGCAAAAGCACCGCTTCCGGAACCCTTCATGTCAGGGGTATTGAGGCCTCCTGGCCGGCCGGCTCACCGCTTATCATTCATAGCGCAGCACTGGAAGGGAGTGGTCATGGGATCGACCTTCGATCCAGCACCTTCAACTGGCAAGGCCGAGAGGTATCCATGAACGGCAGTGTCGGCTTTCATTCGGACGCATTTGATTTGAACCTGGATGCCTCAACGGATGAGGTGTACTGGCAGGTTCCCAAGGAAGCAAAAGAAAGCTATCCCTCCGCTTCCGGTGCCGAGTCCGGCCGGACCAGGTCTTCCATTCCTCTCAAGGGGGTGATCCGCATGAATTCGTCCTCCCTCACCTGCGAAGGGTTCACATGGAGGCCTTTCCGAGCCGAATTGAGGATTCTGCCCGACGGATTCTTCATTTCATTGACCGATTCGGTACTTTGCGGCATCCCGACGCCGGGGAATATCCGGTTTGGTGCAGGCGGACCGCACATTGACTTGAAGCTGTCCGCCAATGGAGTCGAGCTGGAACGATCCCTCGTATGTCTTTGGAACAATGAACGGCTGATCACCGGAAGTTTCAGCCTGCGAGGCGAAATCCGGGGGCAGGGAGTTGGGCAGGCACTGATGGAATCTCTCCAGGGGGGCTTGAGTTTCACCGCCAGGGATGGCCGCATCTATCGCCTCCGGATCCTGTCCAAGATCCTGGCTCTCCTCAACCTGACGGAGGTTTTCAGGGGAAGATTGCCCGACCTGTTTGAAGGGGGGTTCGCCTACGATTCCATCCACGCCAAGGTCCATTTCGATAAGGGAAAACTCTTTTTGGACGAATCCGTCATTGACGGAGCTTCCATGAAAATTGTCTGCCGGGGCGAGTTGGACCTGGTCCAAAAAAGAGTCGACCTCTCCGGTCTCGTGGCACCTTTCAAGACCGCAGACAATATCCTTCAGTACATGCCGCTCCTAAATTATATATTCGAGGGCGGTCTGATGACCATTCCTTTCCACGTGAACGGGGACGTCTCCGACCCGGATGTGCATCCCATGGCGGCATCCAAGGTCGGGTCCGAACTGCTGAACCTTATGAAAAGGACTCTCCAGGCCCCCCTAAAAGTGATCGAGCCTCTTCTCCCCCAAGACAAAAAGGATGCGGGGCCGTCATGAAGAATTCTCAAAGGGAAGAACCGGTTTCTTTTCAAATCCTTGAGAGGCGCGGGCGCCAATCCTCCCGGGCTTCGATTTCTTGAAGCCATGTAAGGCGGCTCGGATGCCGACATCCATCCGCCCCCCATCACTTCCCGCAGAAGGCGGGATAGAAGCCAAAGGTCAGGGATAGCTTACCGGAATGAAAGCGTAAAGGAGCTGCCCGGAGCCGGGTTTTTCATCCCCGGTGACGGGATGTCGGGTCGTGACGGGCCATCTTGTCAAAGGCTGTTCCGACTGCGCATGAAGGTTCCGAGAGGATTGGCGGATGCCTGGATGAAATCCCCGAAAGATTTCTCGAAGATCAGGGAAAGTTGAGTAGCGTTTCGCCACCGTTTCATGGGGTCCCGCTCCAGACATTTCATGATCATGTCGTTGATGTCTTCGGGGATGTCCGTTCTCCAGACCTTGGGTGGTGTCGGGTATTGATCGCAATGCTGGATTTCGTACTCCTCGAAGGAGGATGCCTGGAATGCCTGGACGCCGGTGAGGATCTCGTAGAAGAGCGTCCCGAACTGGTAGATGTCCGTGAACACCGGAGGCTTCCTGCGGGCCAGGTAGGGTCGGAACTGCTCCGGAGCCCGATAGGCGAGAAAGGAGAGAGGAAGTCTGCGGATGTCCGCCGCAGGCGATTTCGACCGCAGCAACATTTCCCACAAACCTGGATTGATCATCTTGACCGCCGCTTTCTCGGGATGGAGAAGAATTCTGGAAGGACGCAGATCCAGGTGATACAGGCATCCAATTTGATCGTCCTCCTCCATGTGCAGGTGAAGGTCCCCCAGTCCCTCGGAAACCCGATAGGCAATAAAGACGGCCGTCGAGATGGGAAGAGGCTCCCCTTCGGCCATCAAGTGCGCCAGGGACCAGGGCAGGTACTCACGCACGATCAGCCAGGTGCGGTCCCGATGGGCGAGGTCATGCACCCTGGCCACATAAGGAGAGCGCAGGATTTGCACTCTCTGAACCCAGCTGGAAAGCATTTCAGGGGAGAGGTCATCGCGATAGGGGGCATTGAGGGTTTGGCCGGTGAACCTTTCCTTGCTGCCCTCCCGTTCGAGTTCCACAACCAGGGAGGTCATCCCCACGTGCAACAGGTTCAACACGCGATAGGAATGTTTCTCACCCGCCAGGTACTGCCCCTGGCTGTCTTGCCATGAAAAAATCCTCTTGCCCACGAGTTGGTGGACAGATGAATCTTCCACGGACCGAAACGGATGGGGGGATGATTCCTCCTTTCCCACCTCCGGTACTCTTTCTGGTTGTCCCCCGACGCTCCCGGCCCGCAAACGCCTGGAGCTCGCCACTTTGAATTCGGTCTTTCGAAAATTCTGCGAACACTTGGTCAGTTTCCGCAGCACCCGATGCCTCAACTCCTCGGGAGGATCCGGGTAGGTATAGACAATCTCATAGTAGCGGATGGCCTCTTCCCATCTCTCAAGCCGGTGTGCACAATCCCCGCAAAGTTCCCAGCATGCAGGAGCATGATCGCCGGCAATGGCGGCCTTTTTGAACTCCTCGATGGCCTCCTCGAAAAACTGGCCGTCCATGAGGACTTTACCATATTCGAAGGAGCCTATGACGCCGATCGAGTCCCCCTCTTTTGGATCCTCAACAGTGATGGCATCGGGCTTCCCCCCACCACTTTTTCCGATACGGTCCTTCATCCCCGCGATGCGAGAACGCAGCGAGACCTTGTCTTCCTCGGGAAGCTCGGTATCTTCCAGATCATCGGAAACCGACTCCAACAACTCCATGGCGCCTTCGGAAAGGCCCTGCTCGATGTAGAGTTGTGCCTCTTCCAATCGATTGTCAAAGCTTCGAAGCATGTCATGAAGACTCATGCGACCGGACTACTCCTTGCGGCCAGAGATTCCGGACTCAACACCTTCCCGGGATGAAGGTTCCTAACACGCACGGGTTTTCTTGAGAAGCCAGTCGACATCGATGACTTCGACGGTGTCTTTCGTGCCCTGCTCAATCCTTCCAAGTCGACCTTCCGTCGCCCACACGGGCGTGAATTCCTCCGTACGCACCTCGATGCCGGCAGAGTCCACAATCAGAAACCCGTGTTCCGATCCGTTGCTCAGAAGGAGGACCGTCCCTTCGGCAGGTCCGGTCCCCACCCCCAATGAATCCTGGGGAAGAGGGAGGAAACGGAAACCATGGAGGACTTTGCCCGGGAGATCATTCCATCCTCCGATCAACCCCTTGCGGCTGTTCCCCCAGAAATCTTTGAAATCTTTCAGCACCGCCCCACCGTGCCGGCGGATCTTCTTCACCTTCCTGGCGGAAACCTTTTGCAATTTGACCAGGTGCGAAGCCAAAAGGGCAAAGGGCTTCCCCCCGATCCTGAACATACAAAGCTGGTCCTGGCGGGTGTCGAGCGTCCGCCGGGGCGTTTCCCCGGACCCCTCCCTGGAAACCGACATGGGGGTCACGATGCCTTCGTGGGAGGATGAATCCTCAGATTCCGGGCGGTCTTCCATCACGAGAGGCAGCCCACTCTCTCCCTGACAGAGGATTTGTTCCATGAAGGTCCGCCACTCGCCTTCCTTCTCCCTCAGAAACAGAACCTGCTTCTCGAGATTGTTCCGAACCTTCAAGAGATGAGAGGAGATCGTCTTCAGGGCGGGCACTTTGTCCAGGATCTCGATGATCTTCGCTACTCGCCTGCCATCCTCTTCCGCTTGCTTCCGGTGCTCGCCCAAACCCAGCAGCCACGATTTCATCCAATTTCCCAGCTCTGCGGCAGACGGCGGGCCGTCCCCCGCCTTCTCCATCAACCTGACGGGAGCCGCGGGAGAGACAAGAGGTTCGTTCGCCCCGCCGGATACGCCAGGTGATCCCCGGGAAGTTTCGATCTCCGCGGGAGGAGGACCCGGCTGCCCTTTGAGAGATCGCAGTCTGTGGACCAACCCATGCAGGTCCCTTCTGTCCTGGAGACTGGCACCTGCGGGATTGAGCAGAATCCTGTGCAAAAGAAGGTGGGACTCACGCACCATCTCCGCAACCTGGGGTGTGGCGGAGGAAGATAGGGTTTTGAGTCGGTGGAGGAGGGTTCTGAGGATCCGCAGCAGCGAAACGGCCTCCTGCCTCTTTTGACAATGGGGCTCGATCCTCATGAGAGCCTGTTCCAGCTGGGCCAGATTTTCCTTCGATATTTCCCACTCGAAGCTCAAATAAGCAACGCTCAAGGATTCCAACAGACTTTGCAGTTCCTGCCGGGAAGCCTGTTCCTCGGGAACCATGAACCTTGGATCTGCCACCTTTCCCGCCGAAGCACGAGCGGAGGTGGTAGCCGATTCCACCTCTCTTGACGGGGGGTTCAAGCCCGAGATCCCATCTCCGGCATCGGGCCTTTGAGGGACGGTGGGCGATTTCTTCCCGACCTGGTCCAGCGGGAAACCGTCGACACCAGGCTTCACCGCTCCATGCTCCGGTTTCATCGGCTCCACACCGGTCGTCCGGGAAACAGCTTCCGCCGGATGCGCGAACAGCTTGTCGATCTCCTCGTCCACCTGCTGATCGAAAATATCGAAATCGATTTCGACCACCTTACTCTTCTCTTCGGGCCTGTCCGAATTCACCATCGAACCTTCCTTCCTCGGCTTCAGGAGACCTTTCCCCTGAATGGGCCGGCTGAGCCGGCGAGAGTACCCCTCCTCGGCACCAGTACTTTGTCAACCTCTTTTCTCAGTGGCGGGACGCCAGAGCATTGAACTCCCACATTTTGAAGCGGCCCCATCCTTTCCAACGTTCCGAGTGGCAGCTTCGCTACCCATCGCTCATCCCGACGGAACCCACACCGGCAAGTCACCGGGAGTCCGGCGGAATAAGGCCATTTTCAAAGAAGTGTCATGGAAAGGCAGGACCAGCAGATCAGGAATACTGCCTTATGGTTGCTGAAGCGTGCTATTCCTCGGTCATTCAGGGCCGGAAGCGGGAAGTTGGTTGCATCTCATAGTCCTGCAGGGGATAGTGCTACAAGATTCTACTGCTGGAGCTTTCCTGCCATTTTTCGAACCACGCCCTTGACCGTTCGCTTGCTGACCTCTCTTAATGTATCGTACACGCCGTCTCCCTGCAAAGCACTCGCCTCGAAAGAGGGAACTCCAAGATCCGAGTTCAGATCATCCTCCATCTCTTGGACACTCAAGATGGGGATGTTGGACTTGGCCAAGTCCCTCTTGTTGTACTGAAGCACCAGGGGGATCTGCCGAATATCCCAACCCTCCTCCGCAAGGTTCTCCCCCAGATTCTGCAGGCTTTCGATGTTTTTGTGTTTTTGTACCTTGAGGGAATCGGCGATGAAAGCGACACCGTCCACCCCCCTCAGAACGAGCTTCCTGGTGGAATTGTACATGACCTGCCCGGGCACGGTGTATAGCTGGATCTTGATGTTGAGATTCATGATTCTGCCGAGACCGAGTGGAAGAAAGTCAAAAAATAGGGTCCGGTCTCCACGGGTATCGATGGTGACCATCTTCCCACATACCTGTTTGGACATGGATTCATGAATGAAGAGCAGGTTGGTTGTCTTACCGCACCTCCCAGGTCCATAGTATACAATTTTCACCTGGATCTCGCCTCTGCTCAAATCGATAAAAGCCACACCGGTTCCTTCTACTTGTTGAAAACACTCAGCAATTGTTCTACAGCACTGCTGGACTTCAAGCGAATCAAGCCCAGGGAAACATTGTCGTCAAACAACGTGATGAGAATATACTCCCTGTCCAATCTGCTGAAATGAATATTTCTCTTGTCCCCCTTGTGAAAAAGAAGGCTAAAGTCCTCCTCTCCAAGGAGCCTGGCGATCTGAACCGTGGCTGCATAATTTGCCGCCGACAGCACGGCCAGAGAGAGGATGTCATTCATGTGCAACGAACCCCGTTCAATGATAAGATTTCCCGCCATGTCCACAATCATCACATGGTTTGCCCCCGCCCCAAGAAGTTCCTTGCGCACAATCCTGTCAAGCTGGTCAACTTCGGCTTTCGTTAGGATCAGACTCATGCCGCCCTCAGTCTTTCGTCCCGGTCACGGACCCGGCAGAAAATCGTTGTGTTACCCCTGCGGGGTGGAAATGGAATCGTTCCCACGTTTCATGTTGGTCCCCCGTAGTCGCCACTATCGCAGATGGCGGTAATTTCGTCTCGATGTTTCATGGACTCGATGAGCAGATGCTCGATGGGTTTGTCGATGGACACGGTCGCATTATTGGGAAGCGGAAAGGTCTCAAAACGTCCGTGTTCCCATTGAAGCATCCGAAAAAATGCCTTTTCCCCGCTCAGGTCGTCCACGCAGGCGTGGAAAACCTTTCCCGCCCGAATGTGAATAGACCCCTTCCCACGGGGGGATTCAATCTGAAAGAGAAGGTTCGACCGGGCAAGGCAAGCCAGCTGAATCACATCCATCAGGTGGACATGTTGCATGGAACCCATGAAGCCCTGCTGCAGCTGAAAATCGTGCCTGATGTCTTCCACAGGACCTGCCGCATGGTCGGAGGAACCGATCGATGGGAGCTTCACATCCGCCAGGTTTGCCATGTTGAAATTGGCCGACTGGAGTTTCGCTTCCCTCAGATCCGCTCCTTCGAGGTTGGCCCCCTCGAGGTCCGCCCCCTCAAGATTGGCTCCCCTGAAGGTGGCACGGCAAAGGTCTGCCCCGACCAACCGGGCATTCTGCAGATCCGCCCGGGTCAGGACGGCCATCCGAAGGTTTGCGGCGTTCATCCTCGCACGCCGCAAATCCACTCCCTCCAGATTGGCGCCACTGAGATTGCACCCTTGAAGATTGGCACTCTCGAGCCTTGCATTCTTGAGATTCGCCCTGCTCAGATTCGCGTGAGAGAGATCCGCATGCCGCAGGTCCGCCTCGATGAGCCAGCCCGCACCGGAGAGATCAGCGGATGAAATATTCACGCCCCTGAGGTACGCCGGTCCTCTCCCGGCGATGACCGCCATGAGCAGTTGCTCTCGGGTCAATTCCGACATGGACCCCCCCCCAACGTCATCATAAGTTTTGATAGCATAGAAACATCATCCCTCCTCATCGCGATTCTCCTCTCATCTAAGGTCGTCTAATTGAGGGGGAAAATTGAGGAGTTTTTGCCTTCCGGATAGCTGCCGGTTGTCTTCATCATCGCGGGGTACCTGCCGCGGCGCATCTGCGTCGATGTTATACGGGTTCGTGAAACCATGGCTATCCTTTATGAGTTACAATACACTGGAAAAGACAAGATCAGGTTTGCATCTTTGTACGAATCCTCGTTGCACGACTGAAGGATGGAAGTGTGGTTTCACCTGTTTCAGGGAGGCATGGGCGAATTTCCCAGATCGTCCATGCACAAAAGGCGAATTTCTCGTTTCGGGAGCCTCCCGTATGGACCATCGCATCAAGATCGGAATCAGCGCTTGTTTGCTCGGGAATAAGGTTCGCTACGATGGCGGACACAAGCTGGACTCCTTCCTCGTGAATACCCTCGGGGCTTATCTGGAGTACGTGCCGGTCTGTCCCGAGGTCGAATGCGGTATGCCCATCCCCCGAGAAGCCATGAGACTGGTTGGGGATCCTTCGGCTCCTCGGTTGGTGACCCTTCATACGGGCAAGGATCATACGGAACCAATGCTTCTCTGGGCCCGGCAAAAAGTGATGGATCTGGAGCGTGAGAACCTGTGCGGGTTCATCTTCAAGGGAGGATCTCCCAGCAGCGGAATGAAGCGCGTCCGAGTCTACGGTAAAGGTGGCGTGCCGGTCAACAAAGGCGTGGGACTCTTTGCCCGTACCTTCATGGAACACTTCCCTCTCCTGCCCGTGGAGGAAGAGGGCCGGTTGCACAACCCCCAATTGAGGGAAAATTTCGTGGACGCGGTATTCACCCTGAGACGATGGCGAGAATTCCTGCACCACCAACCGAGCCGCTCCGAGCTCATTCGATTCCACATGGAACACAAACTGCTTCTTCTGTCCCACAGTCCCCGGCATTACCGGCGGATGAAAAAGCTTGTGACGACGACCAAGGCGTTTTCCATGGATAAGTTGATTTCGAAATACCAGTCGATGTTGCTGGAGATGCTGCGTTTGAAAACCACCGTCAAAAAAAACCTGAATGTTCTGCGACACGTGATGGTCTACTTCAAGAAGAACCTGGGCAAGGACGAAAAGCAGGAACTGGTCGAGATCTTCAGGCTATACGCTCAGGACACCCTGCCGATCATTGTTCCCATCACTCTAATCAACCACTATGTCCGAAAATACAACCAGCACAACCTCAAGGCGCAGCATTTCTTGAACCCTCACCCCATCGAGCTCCGGCTGAGAAACCACGTATGATTCCCTCCAGGAAAGGACTTCGAGGGCGGGAAGGGCCCCCTCCCTGAGAGGCCCTCCCTTCCTTGGGTTGCCACGTGAAGTGGGTGCCGTGGGGCCAGCTCTGTTAATAGAGTCGTCGGGGCATGTCGTGCTTCTTTTTGTAGATCATGTCACTGTTTTGCTTGAGCATCTCTCTCAGTCTCTTCTGCTCCGATACGGTGAGCACGTTGTCTCGGAGGGCCCTGTTGTAGCGTTCCTTGATGTGGTTCAAATTGTCCAGAAGCATCTCCGCCTCGGACTGGGTCAGGCTGCCTTTGGATATTCCCTGGTGGATTCTTCGCTCCTGCCCCCTGATCTGGTCCTCGATGCTGCCGGCCGCATTGGTAATGGCAACCAGGGACAGGACCATGATCAGCGCCAACACGTAAACCGCTGGTTTTCTCATGACTCTTTTCCTCCTTGTGCACTTGTTGAAGCGATGTCGGTTCACTGTCGTGCAGTTTTACCCGCCACCTTTATAAGGGAAAGCAACACAGCTTCAAAAGGAAATATGCCCGAATGCAGCCCAAACAGAAATACCGACGCAATCCGTTCCGTTTTTCGGAGCACGGACACAGAGATCAGTCCCGGATCGATTCCAGATAACTGCGCAGCGAGGCAAAATCCTGTCCGTTATCCAGTTCATCTCCGGATCGCAGGTCAAAAACGCACACACGAACAGGCTCGTCCATGGACCCGGGAATGCCCTCCCCCATGATAGTGTTGACCGTCACGTAGGCGCGCCTCCCCTTGTGTTGGACGAACTTTGTGTACGAGGCTTGCCCGGCACAGCTTGCCGAGAGTCGGAATCCATGTTTCTCCATCTCTTCTTCTACGCCCATGCTCTTCTTCTCCTTGCTCTCTGCGTCAACCCGCCGGCCTCATTTGCCGCTATCCACACCCTATCGCTCACGCCACACAGGCTCTCTTTTTTCCAGGAATGCCCTGACCCCTTCTTCCGCGTCTTCAGTACTGCAAAGAGCGGCAAAGAGCTCGCTCAGATAGTCCAGGGCCTGGTGGTAAGGAACATCCTGCATGGCGTAGATCCCAGCCTTGCCGATTTGAAGGGCCAAGGGGCTCTTGGCGGCAAGCTGGCCTGCCAGTTCCATGGTCGCTTCCTCGAGCCGGTCCTTCGGTACCACTCGATTGACCAAGCCCAGCCTTTCCGCCTCGACCGCCGTGATGATTTTCCCCGTGAGCACCATTTCGAGGGTTTGTTTTCTGCCCAGGGAACGGGCCAGGGGAGCGGCAGGACCGAGACAGATGAGACCAACATTGATGGCAGTGGTCCCAAATTTAGAGTCTTCCGCCGCTACCGTCAGGTCACAGGCAAAGGACAAGCCGGCACCATTGGCCAGGGCAAAACCTTTGACCGATGCGATCACCGGTTTTTTCATCCTGGCGATGGTGTGATTGTGCTCGTCCATCAATCGAATGAACTCCCTGTATTCTTTGGGGCTTTTATCCTTGAATTCCGCGAGGGAAATCCCGGTGGAGAAATGTTTCCCGGCTGCATTGATCACTACAACCCTCACGGAGGGATCCTTCTCCATGTCCCAGAGGGCATCGTTCAATTCCCGGGCAAAGGGAATGTTGAAGGTGTTCATTTCATGAGGGCGGTTTAGCGTGATGATACCGATGTGATCCTTCCTGTCCACCAAGACATTGGTATAGCTCATGACATTTCTCCTCTTTAGGCGGTTGTCTCGTGAAAAGATTGCTGTCGTCCCCTGATCCGCGGATCGAAAGGGACCCCGTGAAAATCCGGAGACCGGCGGTGTGTGAGATTTCCGTAGAATTCCGGATTGTTGCCTCGATGTTACGCCTGTTTTCTTAATTGACGGAGATAAAAGTGGAGCTGGGAGATCGTCTGCTTCCAGACTGCAGGGTCTCCACTCGATGAATACAACGGACCTGCCCCGTTCAGAGAAATCACGATAAAATTTGCAACCTCGTCCAGAACCAGTCCATCCTGCAACATTCCATGCTTTTCGGCTTCTTGGAGCCAGGAACGCAAAAGGTTGCGGAATCCTTTGAAACCCTGCAAGATATGGCGGTTCATGGCTGAAGACTGCCTGGAGAACTCAACGAGCGAGTTGAACAGGAAACACCCCCCCTCAAACACTCCTCCGCCCAGATAATCTCTCATGCTGTTTTCTATGATCCGTTGAATTCGTTCAAGCGGATCCGAGATCTCTCCGATTCCGTTGAAAACGATGTTCTTCCAGACCCTTGTGCACTCCTCGTAGGCTGCGTACCAGATCTCTTCCTTGCTCCGAAAATGCCCGTAGAGGCCGCCTCTGGTGATACCGGCCGCTTCCAGGATGTCGGCAATGGACGTATGAAAATACCCCTTGACCGAAAAGAGCTGAATGGATTTCTCGATGATATTCTGCCGTGTGAGTTTGCCTTTAGTGACCACTCTGAAGATTGCCCCTTGCCTGAATATACCGACCGATCGGTCTATTTTCTACCCTTCAATGGTCTGCATTGTCAAGAAGGAAAGGCACCGGGACTCCCCATCCCATCTCCATTTCATCCACAACCATCCCGAGCGGATAATGCTATGTCGTCAGAATGCTCATATATCGATTATCGATGTGATCCGCCCGCCTCCCGGGATCGCTTCATAATACCTGGAAATCTCCCATCCCTGCTCCCGTGTCATAAGGCTCACATCGTTTTCCGGAAATTTGGCATATTTTTTGTTTAGCCATTTCTCTGAAGAACAAAGGAGCCGGATATGAACAGCTCACTGCAAATTATCCTGGGTTTCATCCTTGGGACTACGGGGTTTTCTCACATCGCGGAAAGCCCCCTGCTTGGAATCAGCTCCCTCTTCCTGGGCGGGTTTTTAATCCTTGCAGGCATTGACCGTTTCCATCGGGACAAGAGCACTCAGGAAGCCGCAGAAACCGATAACCAAACGAAATCATAGTAAAAGTTTTGCCTCCACCTGAGGGCCGGACCGGGAATCCCGCCTCGAACCTCTGAGTGGGAGGAGACGGGGAAGTCGTTTTGTCCATCTGCCAAGGTGCGCAAACGGCGATGTTCCTCCCCTTCGGGCTGCGGCATCCTCCCCTGCATCCCCTTTTTAAAGAAAAGAAGCTGTCCCTTGTGAACTCCGGGTGGTCAGTCTTGTGGGCGTTGACCGCAGCCCTGTTTCCGGTCCTTTTCGAGCCGATCGGGAGTTTAGCCGCAGACAGCCCCCAGGTTATTTCTTCTCCTGTGAAGCTTATCTTTATCCATCACTCCCGTGGTGAGAACCGGCTCTCGGATGAAACGGAAGGTTGGGTATCACTCTTCGGAACAAAAACTATTTTGTCGGCGACACCAATTATGGTTGGGGACCCCGGGGCCTGGATGTCGGCTGCGACGGGATAGGGGGTCATACACACATCGGGCGGTGGTACAACTGGTTTGCAGGACCCAATCGCAGCCGCTACACCGAAGCCTTTACAAGGAAAGCGGACACCATCCCGAGTACTCGCGATCTCAGGACCCGGGCAGCCCCCAACGAGATCATCCTTTTCAAATCTTGTTTCCCCAATTCGAATCCGGGCGGGAAACCCACGGAGCAACCTCCGAGCGGCAGGAAATCCCATCGGGGCCAGGACTGCTCCCTTATGCCATGAAGAGGCAATGCAAATAGGATCTACAACGCCATCCCCGAGTACTTCAAAAAACACCGGAACAAGCTTTTCGTCGTGGTTACCGATCCTCCTCTCGTTCCGAACGATTCGTCCTCCTTACCGGCGGCCAACGCTTGTGCACCCAACCAGCGGCTGGGTAATGACCGGCTGAAGAATTTCCCCATCCCGACTTCGGGGTGTTTGACCTCTACAATGTTCTCACCAGCAACGGTGAGGATCCTGGCACGAGCGATCTTGAGGCGGCCCCGGGGAATCATCCCTGCTGGTAGAAGGGGGCTGCAGCATGTCCATAAGGTGAATTAAAACACGGCAGCCTGTCCTTCCCATGAGAACGACAACCAGCCCCATCGATCGGGTAATCGAAAAGCCACTGCCGGGTTCGCGAAAGTGCTCGACGTTCTACACCCCCGGTGAAAGGCCGCTCAGTGAACGATCGCATGCTCCGGGGGCGAAAATCGGGCCCCCGGCCTGGGGATGCACAGTGCACCGTCCGCGAACCATCCTGAATCGCTCCGTTGGGCACCGGTTTCCTACTTTGCCAGTTCCACCACCTTGTTTACCAACTTTTCGATTCCCACGGCTACGTGCTTGATGGTGGGCCCCAGCATATAGGCGGGAGTCGTGACGATTTTGTTCCTGATGTCCACATGAATCATGTCGACCGTACACGGCTTATGCCGTCCCCCCATAGCTTCGATGGCGGAAGCGGTATCCTTGTCCGTTCCTATGGTCACCTCCGGTTTGAGGTCTGCGAGAGCCCGGGTCAGGGTGGCCGGGGCAATACAAATAGCCCCCACGGGTTTCCGGGAGTCAACCATCTCTCTCAGCAGTCTCCGGACTTCCGGATGCACTGTGGCGACGGCTCCTTTGAACGCAAAATCACTGAGGTTCTTCGCCGCGCCGTACCCTCCGGGGATGATCAATCCATCGAGATCTGCAGCTCTTACATCTTTCATGTCTCGGATTTCGCCCCGAGCGATTCGAGCAGATTCAACGAGAACATTCCTTTTCTCACCGGTCACCTCACCGGTGAGATGATTGACCACATGAGCCTGATCCATGTTGGGCGCCATGCAGACAATCTCCGCATTTGCCCGGTCCAGGGCCAGGAGTGTCAAGACGGCTTCATGAATCTCAGATCCATCAAACACACCGCATCCCGAAAGAAGCACTCCAATCTTCGGCATCTTTTTCTCCTTCCTTTTCTAGTGGAATCAACCAGTGACATCCTTCTCTACTTTGGCCGTTTGGAATCCGGATAGGGTCGACAATGCCGGATCCGGTGAGTGGGGTGACGCAACTTTGAGCAAAATGTTCATGCCGGCCGATCACTTCCAAGTCCGCTACGATATTGGCGAAGACAACCGCCAAGACAGGGAGGATTCTGGCGTTCCCTCTGCCGGTGCCGGTCGAGACTGTCTTAGCGGTTTTCGCCCCTGGGTTCACTCAGCCGGTTTGGCCTCATGCAAAGCTCCTCTTCGTTGGTAGTGTCAAGCATTTTGTGTAAATTCCCTACCGGTTGAGCTGATTCCAGA
>JAGPLX010000043.1:6800-18334 GCA_018053185.1 Syntrophobacteraceae bacterium | reverse complement strand
GATCTTTCGGGAAGTCAGGCTGCGGGCTTTCGAGAGCACCCGCTTCAAAAACGGGATGAACTCGCACTGGCTGTGCTGCCGGCCCTCGCGCAACTCCAGCTCCAAACACCAGCCCTCCCTGCCCAGGGAGGCTGCCTGATGAAACGCAACCTCGTGCCCGGCTGGGTCGGCCTCGCCTCGCTTGAGCTTCGGAAGGCTCCGCTCGGCTCAGCCAACCCCTGACCGAAAACAGGCAGAGTAAACTCGAGGACGTTACACCTTAATCTTCAACCTGAATCCGTGAGAATATAAATATCGTACGCTTAGGGGTTGTGATGTTAACATGTTGTAATATATGGAGAATCATGCTATATGTGTACCTCACCGAAACTCACTTGGGAGGTACTACATTGAAGAAATTCGTCCTCGCGCAGTCTGAAAAGGAATTCTATACCTCCAACTCAGGACTTGCTCTCGTGGGGAGCCGGTCTGCGGGATAGTCTGTCAAAAGGACTATTCGAGGGCCTAGGCGTGGACTTTTTGCCTTGCCTGGGGACGGGGGGAGAGAGACGAAGGCCGGGAGAAGATCCTGGCCTTTTTGGTTGGGAGAACCCGGGCCGTCCCGTGGCGGTTTGGGCCTGAAAATTTACACGCTATTTACACACCGAGAAAATTCCTTCAACCTGACTTGCCGGTAACCCTTTGATTTTACTGGAGCTGGCGATGGGATTCGAACCCGCAACCTGCTGATTACAAATCAGCTGCTCTACCATTGAGCTACGCCAGCCCCCTCGTGGAAGATGCTATCTACTATTATTTCTTGGCGGAAGCTGCAAGGGGAAATTCACGGGGAAGAAAACTCCTCGGAAGGGGAATGGATGCCAGCCTGAGGAAACGGCACACCTACGACTGCAGGCTGCGATTTCCCGCCGCAAACCCGCGCAGAGAGCGCCCAGGGATGGTCAGCGGGTAAACCGGATTCGGCCTTTTCCCAGCAGGTCGTGGAGGTGAAGGATTCCCTGCAGCCGATCTTCCCCGTCTACCACGGGAAGAACGGTGATGAGATGCCGTTCCATCATTTCCAGGGCCTCGGCTACCGAGCATTTCATCGAAAGAGTCCGAGGCCTGGGGGACATGACTTCCCGCATGCGGATTTCCCGCACATCGGGGTGCCGATTCAAGGTACGCCGCACATCCCCGTCGGTGTAAATCCCCAGAAGCTCTTCCTTTTTCCCCAGGACCAGGGTGGCCCCCATTCCCTTTCGGCTCATCTCGTCCAAGGCCTCCAAGACCGGCGTGTCTTCATGCACGGACGGAATGGCGTCTCCCCGGCGCATCACTTCGCAAATGGGCACGTCCAGCCTCTCCCCTAAATACCCCGCCGGGTGATAGCGATGAAAGTCCCGCTCCTGGAAATTCCTGCGTTTGATCAGGGCCACGGCAAGGGCATCCCCCAGGGCCAGCATGGCTGTAGTGCTGGCGGTGGGGGCCAGCCCCATGGGGCAGGCTTCCCGGGGAACCCCCGCATAGATGGCCAGATCGCTGTGCCGGGCCAAGGTCGATTCGGTCTTTCCCGTGAAGGAGATGATCCGTGTGCCGATGTTTCTCAGGCTGGGAAGGATGACATTGAGTTCATTGGTCTCGCCGCTGTTGGACAGGGCCAGGACGATGTCCTCGCCGCGGATCATTCCCAAGTCTCCGTGCATGGCTTCCACGGGATGAAGAAACAAGGCGGGGGTGCCGGTGCTGCTCAGCGTGGCCACAATCTTTCGGCCCACGATCCCCGATTTACCGATACCCGTAACAATGACTCGCCCTCGGCACCCATAAATCCACTGAACCGCGACAGCGAAGGACTCCTCGATGTGGTCCATCAGGTGGAGGATCCCCTCCGCCTCGATCCTCAACACCTCTGCGGCGATATCCAGAATCTCCTTGGCGTCCATGTTCTCCATCACGTACGGCGATTTTGTTTTTCGAAGCAGTCCTTGCGAACCTGGTCCTGGAAAGACACCACGTACTCTCCCGTGAAACATGCCAGACAAAAGGGATGATCGCTCGGTCTGGTGTTTCCCCCCTCGAGGAGTCCTTCCAAGCTAAGATAGTTCAAGGAGTCCAATCCAATAAACCGGCGAATTTCTTCAACGGAATGGGACGATGCGATGAGCTCCCCCTTAGTGGAAAAATCGATTCCATAATGACAGGGGAAGCGGTGGGGCGGACAGCTTACCATCATGTGCACTTCTCTCGCGCCCGCCTGGCGGAGAGCGCTGATCCGCGTTCGGGTGGTGGTGCCACGGATGATGGAGTCCTCCACCAAGACCACGCGTTTCCCCTTGAGCAGTTCGCGCACGGGGTTCAGCTTGACCCGGACCCCGAAATCCCTCATGGCCTGGCTGGGCTGGATGAATGTCCTCCCCACATAATGATTGCGAATCACCCCCATCTCGAACGGTACGCCGGAAGCCTCGGCAAATCCCAGGGCGGCATAATTTCCCGAGTCGGGGAAGGGCATCACCAGTTCGGCTCCCATGGAGCCGTGTTCCCGGGCCAGAAGGTGCCCGAGACGCTTTCGCCACAGGTAGACGTTTTGACCGAATATACTGCTGTCGGGACGGGCAAAATAGATGAATTCGAAAATGCAGTAAGCAGGCCGCACCTGGGGAAAAGGATGCAGAGAACGCAAGCCGTTCTTGTCGATAATGAGGATTTCGCCCGGTTCCACGTCGCGGAGATAGGTCGCTTCGATCAAATCCAGGGCACAGGTTTCCGAGGCCAGAACGTAACCTCCGTTGAGTTCCCCCAGGCAAAGGGGACGAAAACCCCGGGGGTCCCGAATGCCGATGAGCCTGTCCTTGGTGGCCATGACCAGGGAGTAGGCCCCCTCTACCTGCCGGAGAGTTTCCACCAGTGCTTCATCCAGACCACGTTTGAGATTCCTCGCCAGCAGATGCATGATCACCTCCGTGTCCATGGTGGACCGGAAGATGGCTCCGTTGTGTTCGAGGCTTTGCCGCAGCTCGATGGCGTTCACAAGGTTGCCGTTGTGAGCCAGGGCGTAATAATCGCTTCCGTGGGACACCACAAAGGGCTGAGCGTTGGCCAGGAGGGAAGATCCCGTAGTCGAGTACCGTACATGACCGATGGCTAGGCTTCCCTCGAGGGCCCGGAGCGTCTCTTCCCGAAATCCCTCGGATACCAGTCCCATGTGCTTGTGTTCCGTCACCTGGCAACCGTCGGACACAGCGATGCCGGCACTTTCCTGACCCCGATGCTGCAAGGCGTATAGTCCAAAATAAGTGAGCTTTGCCGCATCCGGATGGCCGAACACACCGAAGATTCCACATTCCTCCCTCTTCCCGGGCACATAGGAATCGGGGATCAGGGTGGTGCAACGAGGGATGCGGGATGGAAAATCGCTCCTCATCGATCAGGCCCCCCTGCCACGGATAATGAGGGATTCCCGCCCCGGTGATGGGTTCACCCGAAAAATCCTCGAAAACGAACAGCTCGGTTTACCCACCGGTGTCATGACGGTTTGTGAATCTCGCTGTGATATTCCTGAAGAGTTTTCACGTCCCACTGGCCCCTCTGCAGCGCCTCAACCGCCAAAGCCATAGCCCTGGCACCGGCGATGGTCGTGGCATGAGGGATGTTGTACAGCAGGGTGGTACGCCTGATTTCATAGGAATCGGAGGAGGTCTTTTTGCCCAGGCTCGTGTTCACCACCAGCTGAATGTCCCCGTTCTTGATGCGATCCACCACGTGAGGCCGGCCTTCTCTGAGCTTGAAAACGGTCCCGACCTCGAGCCCCTGCTCTCTCAGGAACCCGGCTGTTCCGCCCGTGGCGATCAACCGGAATCCCAACCGGTTGAATTCTCGAGCGACGGGAAACACTCCGGGTTTGTCGCCGTCCCGCACACTGATGAACACAGTCCCCCCCGTGGGAAGATCATACCCGGCGGCGGATTGGGCCTTGGCGAAGGCCATGCCGAAACTGGGGGCGATGCCCATGACTTCTCCCGTGGACCTCATTTCCGGTCCCAGCAAAATGTCCACGTTGGGAAACCGTGAAAAAGGAAAAACCGCCTCTTTCACCGCAATATGCCGTGGTTCGATTTCTTCCACAAAACCAAGGTCTTGCAATGACTTACCCAGCATAACTTTGGTGGCCAGCTTTGCCAAGGGGATTCCAATGGCCTTGCTCACAAAGGGGACGGTGCGGGAAGCTCTCGGGTTCACCTCGAGGATGAAGATCTGGTCGTTCCGGATAGCAAACTGGACGTTCATAAGTCCCACCACCTTGAGCTCGCGGGCCATGAGCCTGGTTTGTCGCCGGATTTCTTCCTGGATTTCCCGGGAGATGCTGATGGGAGGCAACACACAGGCGCTGTCTCCCGAATGAATTCCAGCCTGCTCGATGTGTTCCATGATTCCGCCCACCACGGTGGTATTTCCGTCACTGAGGGCGTCTACATCGAGCTCGACGGCATCCTCGAGGAATTGGTCGATGAGAATGGGATGGCCTGGGGAGACATGGACAGCGGTGTACATGAATTCCCGAAGGGAGGCGTCATCATGGACGATTTCCATGGCTCGTCCTCCCAGGACGTAGGAGGGACGGACCACCACCGGATACCCGATCTCCCGGGCCGCCGTCAGGGCTTCTTCCACCGTAAAGGCTGTGGCGTTCCTGGGCTGTCGGAGATCGAGCTTGTGCAACATCTGCTGGAAGCGCTTGCGGTCTTCGGCCAGATCGATGGCATCCGTGGAGGTTCCCAGGATTCTGGCTCCCGCTTTCTCGAGCGAGACTGCCAGGTTGAGGGGGGTCTGCCCGCCGAACTGCACGATCAGGCCCATGGGGTTTTCCTCCTCGGTGATGTGCAGCACGTCTTCCCGGGTAAGGGGCTCGAAATAGAGCTTGTCGGAGGTGTCGTAGTCGGTCGAGACCGTCTCCGGGTTGGAATTCACCATGATGGATTCCACATTTTCCTCCCGCAGGGCAAAGGACGCATGGACGCAGCAGTAATCGAACTCGATTCCCTGTCCGATGCGATTGGGTCCGCCACCCAGGATGGCCACCCTGGGGCGGAAGGATGGCCTCGCCTCGTTTTCCGTCTCATAGGTCGAATAGTAGTATGGGGTATAGGCCTCGAACTCGGCGGCACAGGTGTCCACCAGCTTGTAGACGGGCTTGATTCCACGGCGGATTCGTTCCTGCCGAACAGTCTCCTCGGTGGTCCCGGTCAGTTGACCCAGACGTGCGTCCGAAAACCCCCACGACTTGGCCATTCGGAGAAAATCCGCATCCTGCAGGAGGGTAGAGGGCGGACTCTCCATCCTGAAAGCTTGCTCCATGTCCACGATTTGCCGGATCTGGTGCAGAAACCACGGGTCGATCCAGGTCAATCCGTGGAGTTCTTCGATTCCCATTCCCAGATGCAAAGCCTCCGCCAGTTGGAAGATTCTCTGGGAGTTGGGCCGCCGCAGTTTCTGTCTGAGTTGTTCGAGGTATTCGGGGGTCGAGTCGGAAGGTGGGTCCACAAAGCCGAAGCGACCAATTTCCAGGGAGCGGATGGCCTTCTGGAGGGCTTCTTTGAAGGTCCGACCGATGGCCATGGTCTCTCCCACCGATTTCATCGAAGTAGTGAGGAAATCCTCGGTCTTGGGAAACTTCTCGAAGGTGAATCGCGGGACT
Source organism: Syntrophobacteraceae bacterium (assembly GCA_018053185.1). Taxonomy (GTDB): domain Bacteria; phylum Desulfobacterota; class Syntrophobacteria; order Syntrophobacterales; family Syntrophobacteraceae; genus JAGPLX01. Next base: position 12,657 of record JAGPLX010000043.1, on the reverse strand, counting down.
TTTACCACGCAGTAATCGAGGGTGGGTTCAAAACAGGCTCGAGTTTCCCGGGTAATGTCGTTGGCGATCTCATCCAGAGAATACCCCACGGCCAGTTTAGCCGCGATCTTGGCGATGGGAAATCCCGTGGCCTTGGATGCAAGGGCCGAAGACCTGGATACCCTCGGATTCATTTCCACGACCACCAGTTCCCCGTTCTGGGGATTCACGGCAAACTGAACGTTGGACCCCCCCGTTTCGACTCCGATCTCCCGAAGAATGGCGATGGAGGCATCCCTCATCCGCTGGTACTCGTGATCGGTCAGGGTCTGGGCGGGGGCCACCGTGATGGAGTCGCCCGTGTGCACGCCCATGGGATCCAGGTTTTCAATGGAGCAGATGATGACCACGTTGTCCATTGTATCCCGCATCACCTCAAGCTCGAATTCCTTCCATCCCAGCACCGACTGCTCAAGCATCACGGTATGGATGAAGCTGGCATCGAGACCCCCTTGGGCAATTTCCGTGAGCTCCTCGCGATTGTAGGCGACCCCTCCCCCCGTGCCTCCCAGGGTGAAGGAAGGTCGAACAATGATGGGAAACCCGATCTCCTGGGCAACAGCCTCGACCTCGGCCATGTTTCGCGCAATACCGCTGGCGGGAACCCGCAGGCCGATCTTCTTCATGGCTTCTCGAAACAGCCCTCGGTCCTCGGCTTTCTTGATCGCGTCCAACCGCGCTCCGATCATCTCGACCCCGAATTGGTCCAGGACGCCCATTTCGGCAGTTCGAACGGCCACGTTCAAGGCCGTCTGCCCCCCGAGAGTGGGAAGCAGGGCGTCGGGACGTTCCCGTTCGATGACCTGGGCCACCACCTCGGGGGTGATGGGTTCGATATAAGTGCGGTCGGCCGTTTCGGGGTCGGTCATGATGGTGGCGGGATTGCTGTTGACCAGGACGATCTCATAGCCTTCTTCCCGAAGGGCCTTGCATGCCTGGGTTCCAGAATAGTCAAACTCGCAGGCCTGGCTGATGACGATTGGTCCGGAACCAATGATGAGAATCTTCTCGATATCGGTTCGCTTAGGCATGAACGTCGTTCCTTGGGCTGGTTGCCGAGGAGGCTTCCGACTTGTTTCTTTCGATCATTTGCACAAAACGACGGAAAAGATAGGAAGCGTCGTGAGGACCGGGGGAAGCTTCGGGATGGTACTGGACACTGAAGGCCGGGATTTCCAAGTGTTCCATCCCCTCGAGGGTGCGGTCATTGAGGTTGAGGTGGGTCAGTCGAACGGAAAAGTCCCTCATGGAATTCAGATCCACGCAGTATCCGTGGTTCTGGGAAGTGATCTCGACCTTGCCGGTGGTCAAATCCTTCACGGGCTGGTTGGTACCGCGGTGGCCGAACTTCAGCTTGAACGTTCGGCCTCCCAGGGCCAGACCCATGAGCTGGTGTCCGAGGCAAATCCCGAAGACGGGTCTTTGCCCGAGCAACCTACGGACCGTGTCGATGACGTTACAGAGGACCGCCGGGTCTCCCGGGCCATTGGACAAAAAGAACGCGTCCGGCTGCACGGCAAGAAGGGTTTCTGCCGGGGTATCGGCTGGAAACACCATGACCTGGCATCCCGCTTCCTCAAGTTTGCGGAGAATGTTGAACTTGATTCCGCAATCCAGGGCGGCCACCCGATGTCCCGGGTGCTCCGGCAGCCACTCGAGAGACGGTCTCTCGATTTTCTCACCATGTTTCCAAAGGTAGGGAGTGCGGCAGGTCACCAAGCGCACCAGGTCGACCCCGTTGAGCCCCGGAAAGGTCTGAACACGTTTGAGAAGTTCGGGAACGTCGTCGGAATCTGTGGCGATGATGCCGCGCATGGCCCCTGCCTGGCGGATGTGGCGGGTGAGAGCCCGGGTGTCGATCCCTTCTACGCCGATCTTGTGGTGTTCTTCGAGAAACTCCGCCAGGGTTTTTTTGCTGCGCCAGTTGCTGGCCAATTCCTGGTATTCCCTGACAATGAATCCCTCGACCTGGATGGCGTCGGATTCCATGTCCGCCGTATTGATGCCGTAGGTGCCGGTGAGGGGATAAGTCATGGCGACGATCTGCCCCTTGTAGGACGGGTCCGTCAGCACCTCCTGGTACCCTGTCATGCTGGTGTTGAACACCACTTCACCCAGGGCACGCCCGGCCCCCGCAAAGACATATCCCCGGAAGACCGTTCCGTCCTCCAAAACCAGGAGCCCTTTTGTTCGATTCCATGGAATCGCCATAACCGTCTCTCAATGCACGGAGAGTGATGGGTGGGTGAAATTTTATCCCCTGGCCCCCCCCCCAGACCCGGAGGCCGACGGTGCTTCAAATAATCTTCGTTGCTTGGGGTAGATTCTCCGGAAAACCGATCCGATTGGACTACAGGGCATTCGGGTTTCCTGGAACCGGATGGGGATGGCACAAAACGTGCCCGAAACATCCGCCGCCGGTTCATAGGTCACGGGATTGTAACGGGAAATCCATGAATGGCAACCGATTTCGTCTCTCGGATCAAGGAGCGACTTTTGATGAAGGCGATAAGTCCTCGGGAAAATCCACCAGGAGTCGATCCAGGTCCTCAGGAGTGTCGATGCCCCGCGTATCCCAGGGAGACACAATAACTCGGATGGGATAACCGTGTTCCGTGGCCCGGAGTTGCTCGAGCTTCTCGGTCTGTTCGAGTTTTCCGGGAGGCAGCCGGGTGAAGACCTGAAGGAACGAATGTCGGTATGCATAAAACCCGAGGTGTTTCAGGAAGGTAAAGGGCCGGCCGATGTCATCCCGGTGGAAGGGGATGGGGGATCGGGAGAAATAAAGCGCTTTCCCCAAAGGGTCCGTAACGACCTTCACCACATTGGGGTCGTGGTATTCTCCTTCGTTTTCGGTGGCATATGCCAGGGTTGCCATGGGAAAGGCAGGATGTTCCTCGATGCCCTCCACGAGCCGATCTATCATTTCCGCTCGAACCAGGGGTTCATCTCCCTGGATGTTGACCACCAGGTCCTCGGTATCGAGTCCAAGGACACGGGCGGCTTCCGCCAGGCGGTCGGTTCCGCTGGAATGGTCCGGGCTTGTGAGAAGAGCGTTACCGCCAAAGCCCTGGACGATCTCATAGATCCTTCGATCCTCTGTCGCCACCCACACCTGGTCCAGGGAGTTGCTCGGAACCGTCCGTTCCCAGACGTGTTGAATCATGGGTTTGCCGGCGACATCCGCCAGGGGTTTGCCCGGAAACCGTGTCGAGGCATACCGGGCCGGTATGATGCCCACAACCTTCATGGTCATTGGCTCCTGCTAAATCGAGTGTCTGTGCCCCAGTGGGAAAGGGGTCCGTGCCTGCCGGGCGAGGTGCCGGTAGCCATGTTCCCGTGTCCTGTGCTATTGTTTCAGCGGCGGCAGGTGAGGCAAACGGCTTGCCCTCGGCCTATCGTTTCCGCAAATGCTGTGCGGGCGGCCAACCCATGTGCCCGTGTCACCCTCGGGAGAGGCGCGCGATTCCACCCCGCGGGTTGCCCAGTGCCTTGATGGGCGGATGTTAGTCCAACCTTTCCCGTTATTCAACGGCGGTGAGGACTAGAAGGTGCTGCCACGACGGCACGGAGGATCGAAGTGCCGGATCTTTTCCACATTTCACGCTGTTCACAGTACCCGGGACCCCTTTGGGGCTTGCGACCGGAGTCCCGGAACCGGCTTTCTTCTCATGGCAACCTCCCTCGACATTATGGGCTGACGGATCTTTTCGAGGACGTCCGGCGTGCCGTTTGACCGACTCATCCCTTTGATCTGCACCTCCGAGCCTTCCGGGAATTCAAACAGCGCCATTTTCTGCGCACCGTGGCCAGAGACCTCTTGAGCATGGTCGATTTGGAGGTAGACCTGTCCCGAGTTCCAGCCGGTCACACATCTTATCCCGCCCCACGACCACTATCTCCCGACGGCGACAATGCGCTTGACAAAGGGTGAAAGCAGGGCTATTCATACAGCGTATCTGTAATGCACCATGAAACGACGGTGCTTCTGCACAATGGAGTGCGGAGGCAATGTAAGCGGTCGGGACAAGGGCGTCCGTTCCCCTGGGTGGGAAGGACGCCCTTTTTATCTGCTGCCGTTTCCTTAGCGGGCCACGACGAAGTGCCCGGGACCCAGGACAACGAAGTCCGCGTTCCCCATCGTGGGAAGTGGACTTTTTTTATTGCAGAAACCTCCGACAAACACACAAACACAGAGTCAGGTACAACAACAATAAGGAGAAACAAACTATGAACCTGAGCACTCCTAATTCCAATGACGCAACCTCGAGCTTCAACCGTTCCAAGAGCGTGGTTCCCGTGAGCGGTCTCTGCTCCCGATGCATCGACGGCTGCCGGGGCAATTGCGAGATCTTTCGAGCCACCTTCCGCGGCCGCGAAGTAATCTATCCGGGTCCCTATGGACAGATCACTGCAGGCGCCGACAAGAATTATCCCGTGGATTACTCGCACCTCAACATCCAGGGATATGCTCTTGGAGGTATCGGGCTTCCGGGTGGAACGGAAGCCAACCCCGACACGGCAGTATTTCCCTCGGTGAATACGGAAACGGAATACGGATGGGACATCAAGGTGAAGATGCGTCTACCAATTTTCACAGGCGCCTTGGGTTCCACGGAGATTGCCCGCAAGAACTGGGAACACTTTGCTGTAGGGGCCGCCCTCAGTGGGATCACGCTGGTGTGCGGTGAAAACGTTTGCGGAATCGATCCAGAGCTCGAGCTGAATTCCGACCACAAGATCACCAACTCACCCGACATGGATCGCCGCATCGAGATCTACAAACGGTACCAGCGGGACTACGGGGAGCTTCTAGTGCAAATGAACGTCGAGGATACCCGGCTGGGAGTTGCGGAATATGTTATCAGCAAGCACGGACTTCAAACCATCGAGCTCAAGTGGGGACAAGGTGCCAAGTGCATCGGGGGAGAAATCAAAGTCGACAGCCTGGATCGTGCCCTCGATCTCCAGAAGAGAGGCTATATCATCACGCCCGATCCATCCAGCCCCGTGGTTCAGGCGGCATATAGGGACGGAGCCCTCAAGGAATTCGAACGGCACAGCCGTCTTGGCTTTGTCAGCGAGGATGGATTTCTGGCGGAAGTGGCTCGGCTTCGTAGCCTGGGTTTCAAGAGAGTTACCCTGAAAACCGGGGCATACAGCCTCCGGGAACTGGCTATGGCCATCAAGTGGGCTTCCAAGGCCAAGATCGATCTGCTCACCATCGACGGTGCACCGGGTGGAACCGGCATGAGTCCGTGGCGAATGATGGAGGAATGGGGGATTCCAAGCCTCTATCTTCACTCTGCGGCCTATGATTTTTGTCGAAAGCTCACCGCGAGGGGGGAGAAGGTGCCCGACATTGCCTTCGCGGGCGGCTTCTCGAGCGAAGACGGCGTTTTCAAGGCCATGGCCCTGGGCGCTCCGTTTGTGAAGGCGATCTGTATGGGACGGGCCTTGATGATTCCCGGAATGGTGGGAAAGAACATCGCCGAATGGATCCAGAGAAACGATTTGCCTAAAACGGTGAGCCAATACGGAAATACCGCCGAAGAGATCTTCGTGAGCTACGAAGCTGTAAAAGAACGGGTGGGCAACGAGGAGATCAAGAACATCCCTCTCGGAGCCGTGGGCATCTACAGCTATTCCGACAAGATCCGCGTGGGACTCCAGCAGCTCATGGCTGGTGCGCGCTGTTTCAACCTATCCGCCATCACTCGCAGGGAATTGATGTCCCTCACGGAAGAATGTGCCAAGGTCACGGGGATTCCCTACGTGATGGATGCCTTCCGAGAGGAAGCCGAAGCCATTCTCGACA
>JAGPLX010000043.1:0-6700 GCA_018053185.1 Syntrophobacteraceae bacterium | reverse complement strand
GCTAAAGATCCCGGCGGGGATCGATCCCTTGACGGGTGCCGGAGCGGCGAGATTCATGAACCGGAACTTCCCCGGCATGGACATTCTTCTCAAGCTGATCTAGGAGTTCGTCGGGCAGGTCCAGTCCCCAAGAAGGCGGGGTGAAAAAGGGATCGAAATTGCGGGTTGCAAGGTTCGAACCCTCAAGGATCAATGTATTCGCCGTGGAGGGATCCACCTCATGGTGACAGGGAAGGAAAAGGTTGCTCCGGAAATCCTGAACCGGGCCGGTTCACTGAACTGAAAGGCTGTTCTTTTCGGCCAGATGGGCGGGATCCTGGCGGTAGAAGGACCTCAGGACTTCGTAGAGTTCCGGGTGCCGGGTCCTCATTTCCAGGGGTTTCTGGAAAAAGCATTCGGTGGCCACAGCAAAGAATTCGGCCGGGTCCGAGGCGCCGTATTGATCCAGGAGGGTCTCGCGTCCGCGCCATGCATCTTTGCGGAGCCTTCGGTAATCCTCCCCCAGGACCCTCACCCAGGCTCTGACCATGGATCGGTCGGAAAGCAGCGGTGCACCGTCGGACATGCCGTTTTCCAGGTCCAGCTGATGGGCGAATTCATGGAGAACGATGTTGTGGGTATCGAGGGGGCTGGAGGCCGAACGGCGGACATGATCCCAGGAAAGGACCAACAGACCTGCTTTCCACGATTCTCCCAGGCGAACCTGGTCCACCTCGACGTAGTGTCCGGGCCACAGTTCCTCGCGCCCACGGGCCACATAGGCACCGGGGTAGACCAAGATCGTGTCCAGCCTTGGATAGTAGCCGGCCTCACGGTGAAGCAACAAGATACATGCCTGGGCCGCCACCGTCACTCGAATCTCATCGGTTAGCTCCAATCCGCCGCAGCCTTCAAAATACTTTTCGTGAAGAAAGACGAGGATGTGCCCTTGAAGTTCCTTCTTGTCTTCGTCGGGGAGCAGGCGGTAGTAGGGCACGTTTTTCTCGAGGAAATCGACCCACGGCACAGGAAAAGGTCGAGAGCGGATCCGATTTCGGCGCCACTTTTTCGGCCAAAGCATGGAAGCCGACTCCTTCCCGCGTCCGTGCTTCCGGGATTTTAGTCCCGGTGCCGGAAGAATCCCCGGCATAAGCCTTGCCCATAATCCGGTACCCATATCCCCAATGACGGCAGCTGTTTTACAATACCAGATCCCGTCTGCCGGGGAAAGCCGGTCCGGGGAACCATGCCGCATATGGAGAAGGAAACCCGGTGAATAGTTTGTTTGCCGTGACCGGTGAGACTTCCCTGTTCCCGATGGTCGCGATCCAGGTGTCGGACGTCATGCGAGAGGGTCACGACGGATCGGGGGATTGATCTTTTCCATTCCGATCCTGGGGGCATCTCGAAGGGCCCAAAGGCACTCCCATCCTGTCGGCCGTCTTCACCGACGAAGAAAGGCCTGAAGCGCCCGGATCAGTTCATGATGAACATGGGGTTCATGACCAAGCACAAGATTTCCATTAAGGTGCCCAAGACCCCTCCCTCCTGGAGTACCCAAGAGCGACATCCGTCTCATCCGCTCTATGAATATCCGGGGTCCCGGGAGACGTTGGGTATGGATCGCAATACTGAAAACCCTCGAGTCCGGTCGGAAGATCTTCGGATGTCTATCGCCTGCGGCAGGTGGTAGGTCACTTTGTTCGTTGGGCCGACCATCCGCAGGATACCGGATATCGGCCGAAACAGGTTCATAAGTTCATCCCAGGGACATGCGCTCGGGATGGAGGGCGCGTGCCAGTTGCTCCACCATGTCCACGATCCGTGGCCCGGATCGGCAGGTCAATCCGCACTCGAAAAGGAATACCTTTGAACGGCGCAGGGCCGAACAGCGGCTCCAGGCGGGGTCTTCCTCGAGGAGTCCCCGGATGTGAGGTTCGCAAAAGAAAATGGCTTCCGGGTCTCTCTCGAGGACCTTCTGCACGTCACAGGTGAAATAGGGCTGGGGACCGTCCTTCATGAGGTTTTCTCCTCCGGCGCGCACAATCACATCGTGTTGAAAGGACCCGGGCCCCACGGTGATCAAGGGGTCCCAGTGCATGATCCGCAGCACCCGCGGATGTTCTTCGGCGGACAAGCCGCCTATGGCCCGTTCGACCTGTGCAAGTCTGTCTTCCAGGGTCCGGATCAGGTACTCGGCCATGCGGTCGAGGCCAAGAAGGAAGCCGATCTCCGCAATGGTCCGCAGGCTCGAGGGAACATCCGGAGGATCGCTGTGATAAGTCCGCAGGCCGGCTTCCTTCAGGACCACACTCAACTCCTCCTGATGGCTGCCGAAAGTGCACACCAGATCCGGCTGGGCTTCAAGGACCTTCTTCAAGTCCGGGGCATGCCAGGACCCAAAGGTAGGAATCCAGCGGACATCTTCAGGGAAATCGCAGTCTTCCGTGACCCCATCGAGAAAGCCCAATCCGCCGAGCGCAGCGATGATCTCGGTCTGAGTGGGAGCTAGAGAAATCACTCGAAACGGTCGGCGCATCCCGTCACTCCATTGTTTCAGACAGTTCTTCTGCAATGGTCCTCAAACATTCGCACACCACATTCACCATGGTCCAAAGGACTTGCAGGGACTTGAAATGGTGGACCACACTGGCATCGAAACGAACCTGAAGGATCGGTTCGAAGGCATCATGCCCCTCCCACAACACGAACACCAGGGGAATTCGGGGCAGGACCCGGTAACGGAAGGCCACATCCCCCATAGGGAGAGGAGAGCCGTCGAGTCTTCTCGAAGCTTTCCGAAAAAGCTCCCCTTCGGAACCGAGGAGATCAAGGAAAGGCTTCGGGGGAAACTGATGCCGACCTTGGAAGAACAGCTCTCCCCCCGGAATTTCCCGAACCCTGATCCAGCTGCCCGCTGGGGCGACGGGTTGGGCTTCCAGCAGGTAGTGCAGGAGAACAAAATCGGACTCGAAGCTCGGAAGATTGCACAGGGGATGTTCCAGGGGTTCGATCCTTTCTTCCAGGGGAAAGCATGCGAATTCTCGGTTGAGAAGGGGCACGATATAGGCACCCCGGCGAGGGTCGTGGTATACTTCGGCATTATGGCAAACGGACTCGGGATCGGCTTTCCGAAGGTCTTCCCATAAGAGGGGGTCGATCTCGGCAGGGGTGGGGTAAGGTTGCCCGGACTCGATGTGTTCCAGGAGAGGCTGGATGATCTGCCGGGCCCTGGATGCCTGACTCTCGGGGACGAGAAGGAGCCCCCATCCTCTCTGGGGAATGAAAAGACCGTCATAGGGGGTTTCCTCGAAGGACCGCAAGATCGTGGGGACCTCCTCCCTGAGGAGGGCCTCGAGCAGGAGGTCCCCCTCGAACCGATTGGTGAGGGTGCGGATGGAGATGAAACGTTCCTCTTCCGCCATGGCGGGTCGCTCCTCTCGGGGCACTCAGTTCCGGGCGTGCCTGGACGAAAACCCGGACCGCCGCTTCATGCCTTCCTCCTTCCGGTCATGAGGTGCTCGTAGGCCCACTGGATTTCCCGGAACTTCTCCCCCGCAAGTCTCTGAAATTCCTCCCCCAGGTGAGAGACCTTGTCGGGATGGTATCGACCGGCCTGGAGCCGATAGGCACTCTTGATCTCTTCCGTGGATGCCGATCGCTTGATGCCGAGAATGGCGTACGGGTCTTTTTCCCGGGGACGGAATTCCAGATCCGGGGCTGGTCGGTTCGTTCGGTCCCGCTCGGAAGATGTCTTGCCGGCCGAGGAGGCATTCTCTCTCCCATCGGAGCCGGGCCGGTTCTTCTTCCAATAAATCCACAACAGGTAGCCCAGGAGGAACAAATCATCCACCCGCCCCACATATGGGATTCGATCAGGAAGAATGTCAAAGGGGAGCAGAAAATATAGGAGCCAAAGGAGCAAGAACCACCGGCCAAACATCGGATATCCCTCTCCTTGAGAGATTTGCGAACGGTCCTGACATATTAGTCCACTCGATGGGAAAGACAAGAATGGAGATCCATCGGTGATGTGGGAGAATGGGACCATGCTCGTGATCTTTCTTGATGTTCCAAGGGAAATCCTGCAGATTGTCCGCTGAGTCCGAAAACCCTTGTTTACGGGAGCTCCAATGCGTCACCCATCGGTTGCCCATCGCGAAGACAGCCTGCTTCTCCTCATAGATATCCAGGAAGCCATGTTGAAAGCCGTCGACCGCTGGGAAGAGCCGGTCCGAAGGACCCACCAGTTGGTCGATGCGGCAAAGATTTTGGGAATCCCGGTGCTGGCAACCGAGCAATACCGGAAGGGGCTCGGACCGACAACACCGCAGCTGGCGACGAAGCTCGATCCTTCCCTCGTCTTCCGGAAGGAGCATTTCAGCGCCTGCCTCGAAAAGGGGTTTCTGGAGATGATCCGAAAATTCGAAAGGTCGAAGATCGTCCTGGCAGGCATGGAAACCCATGTCTGCGTACTCCAGACGGGGATGGATCTTTTGGCAAACGGCTTCCAGGCGCACGTGGTGAAGGATGCCGTCGCTTCCAGGTCCCGGGAAGACCGGGATACGGCCATTGAATTGTTCAGAGATTCCGGTGCCGTGATCACCTCGACGGAGATCGTCATTTTTCAATGGGCGCGTCGGTCCAATACCGAGGAGTTCAGGAAAATCCTGCCCGTGGTCAAATGATCTGAGGGGAAATACAGGTCGCATACTGGCAACAGGGTCCAGTGGCAATGAAGAGATGGTTTTCAGAGAAAAATGGGGTCCGCTCCGGGAGGGTTCTGTCCGGAAGCAAATGGATGGCAAGTCTCCCGGCTCCCAAGCATGTGCGGAGCACTTTCTCGGAAACCAGCTCCACCGTGAAGGTTTACCGGATCAGATCAACAATGAGTATTCAACCATAAAAGCCATACACGGCCGACTCCTTGAATCTTCAAGTCCCCAAACGCGCACCCGGTCATTCCCGGGCCAACCCGCTCCCACAGATCCATCCCTTCCCCTGTATCGAAGAGAGAGAAAGAGAAAGGATGAGGATCGGTGGGCAATGACAAAAGGGATGATCGTTGGTTGCGGTTCGATCCCTGCCTGTTTCACCTCTCGGGCAGGGAGGTTGTCCGTCGGTCCATCCCGGCGGATCGGTTTCCCAGGACCCCCACGGGGCCGGGAAATGGCAGCGGCGAAGGTGATTGGGTCGGCGGCTGGTGAAACGCAAAAGATTCGAACCATCACGGATCGTGTCGATCCTCGATCTTGGTGAGAAAGGTTTCCATTTCGTCCACACGGGCAAGGAAGGCATCCCGGGTGTCGAAGTCCCACTGGGAACAGAAGGCCGGCCGGCCGTAGAGTGCCCGCTGGGTACACACAGAACAGTATGGCTCGCACCGGCGAATAGGTTCCGGAATGATGCCCGCGGCCTTCTTGGGCCACAATGGGTCTGCAAAAAGTACCCTTCCCAACCCGATGAGATCCGCCATTCCCTTTCGGAGGATCTCCTCGGCCGTTTTGGGGGACTGAATCCTTCCTGCGGTGATGACGGCGGTATTGGGGACGGCCTTTTTGATGATCTCGGCGAAATGAGCCATGTAGGCTTCCTTCTTCTCCTGTTCGAGATACTGCAGGAGAAAAAAACAGTCGAGAGTTCCGGCCATCACGGATAAGTATCCAATCCCCTTCTTTTCGAGTTCCCTGGCATAGATACTCGTTTCATCCGTCCGGAGGGCCTGGCCGGGCAGTTCGTCGGAGAGAAACCGGTACTTTCTCTTGAGCATTTTGAACAGAGAAAAGGAGAGCCTCAACTCGGGGAGCCATTCATCGGCCATGAAACGGCTGCCCACGAAATAGTCCTTTCCCACCGCGTCGAATACGGCGTCCACCACCCGCAGGGGAAATCGCATCCGGTTTTCCAAAGACCCGCCGTATCGGTCCAACCGTCGATTGGTGCGAGGAGACAGAAACTGGGCCAGGAGATATCCGGTCCCTCCGTGGATCTCCACCCCATCGAACCCGGCTTCCTTCACTCTGCGGGCAGCAACGGCAAAAGCATCCACCGTCCGCTCGATGTCCGCCTCGCTCATTTCCCTGGGAATCACGTCTCCGATTTGCAGGGCGGAAGGCGCCAGCCTCTCCGCAGTGAAGGCAAACCGCCCGGCGTGATTGATCTGGAGGAGGGCATAAGCCCCTTCCGATTGGATGGTTTTAGCCAGTTTGGCCAGGCCCGGAATGTATTGATCATGGTCCACCCGAAGCATGTAGGGAGCGCCGAGCCCCAGAAAATCCACGGCGGCGTTTTCCACCACCACCATGGATACCCCCGATGCTGCCATGAGGCGATAATGATCCAGGAGAAGATCGCTGACCGTGCCGTCGGGATTGCCGTACCCCACGTACATGGGGACACGGGTGATTCGGTTCTTCAACTCCAATCCCTTCATTCGAAGGGGCGTGAAGAGGAGTGACGTCTGCTCCATACGTCTTTCCTTTCCTCATGGGACCGGATCTCGTGGGGACTGACCCCCCCCTGACGGGCGGAAACGACACGAGCGTGAAGATGGTGACCTGAAGGGCGACAGCCCTAGCATATCTAGCCTATGTATTATAGGGGCTCTGATTTTGCGAAATCAAACCGATTTACACTGAAAGGGTTCCAGGCACCGCGGATAGACAAGGCCCGGAATTTCCCATCCACTGTCTGGAACAGCTTTGGACAGTCCACAGGGGGG
>JAGPLX010000097.1 GCA_018053185.1 Syntrophobacteraceae bacterium | reverse complement strand
GCCGGTTGCAGGAAGTTACAGCGTGTTTCATGGTAAAGTGACCATACCCGCCGACAATCCCTTCTATCTCGGAGGAACCGGAATCCCTTCGGGGAAGTACATGATATTCAATCTCACCACCACTCAAGCCCATAAGGACGCCTGGCGGGACACCGGCATCATGCAGGTCAAGTTGAACACCACAACCACACCCATGAAGGGCACGTTCTACGAGATCGGAACGGACTTCAACGTCAAGACAAAAACCTTCGACAACCATTTAACGTCTGGAACCATCAAGCAAGTCAAGTGTCGCTAGAAGACCGTTCCACCGTGGAAGGGCCCCCTCTGAGCGGACACATCTCACTCCGGCTTCAAACTATCCATCGTCAGGTCCCCTCGAGCCACGGGGGCCCGGCGTTTCTCAATCGGAATACAGTATTCCCTCTGACAATCGGGGGAGGATGGGATTTCCCTTTCCGAGATCATAAACCGTGCCTCATCCACCCCTTTGCGCATCATCCTCAATCATCGCCCTTTTTCTCCAAGGACGCGGAAATCTTTGTGGGTCGAGTAAAAAAGGCTTTACAGAGCGGTCCGTACCGGGTGATGTATCCTTACATGGTAAGGTTTCCCGCCGGGGGGTTTTTATCAAGATCTGTATTCCTGGCTGCCTGTTGGGACGATTATGGGAGCGCGCCTGTATCTGGAACGCTTTGTCTGGTTCGACAGCCAGATCCGCAAGGGTCGCTACCCCAACGCCACCAAGCTGGCCCTGGCTTTCGAATGCAGTGTCAAGACGGCACAGCGGACCATCGAGACCTTCCGGGACCGCTTCAGTGCCCCCATCGAATACTGCCCGGTCAAACGAGGGTATTTTTACCGGGACGAGAACTTCCGACTACCCGTAGCCCAACTAAGCGACACGGAGCTTCTGGCGATCCTGGTGTCCCGGAAACTGCTCGAGGACGCCGCTGCCGGCATCCTGGGGAATGAACTGGGTAAAGTCGCTGCGCGTCTCGGAAAACTCCTCGCAGAGAATCTTTCGGGATCGGTGGATCTTGATGCGGCCTTCTCCTTCCGCTGGACGGCCATCACGCCCTGTGATTCCGAAGTGTTTCAGGAGGTGCTCACCGCACTCATCCAGTGTCGACTCCTTACCTTCCATTACTACTCTCCCCATGCGGACCGATGCACCGTTCGCACCGTTGAGCCCCATCATTTGGTGAACTACCAGGGTGCCTGGCACCTCGTCGCCTGGTGCCGTCTGCGCGGAGACTGGCGAGATTTCGTTCTCGCACGCATCTCCCGCTGCGCCGTAGACACGGGATCTTTCGAACCCAGGCCACCCGCTCTGTGGCGTTCTTTCCTGGAAGGGACCTTCGGTATCTTTCAGGGGCAGGAACTCTTCGAGGTGACCTTGCGGTTCTCGCCGGACCTTGCCCGCTGGGCCAGGGGTCAGTGCTGGCATCCCGCGCAGCGGGTGACGGAACGGGAATCGGGCGAGCTGGACCTCACCCTGCCCGTTTCCCACGAGACGGAAATCCTCATGGAAATCCTCAAATACGGTTCCCGGGTGGAAGTCCTCGAGCCCGCCCCGCTCCGTTGCAGAGTCCGGAAAGAAATGGAGGCGATGCTGGAAAAATATCGGAGGTAGGACACGTTTTGGGGGAGGGAGAGTGCTATCGTATTCCCGAGGGTCGCAGACCTGAATTTTTTCTGTCTTCATCCCGGGCCGACCCGCTCGTGCTTGCCAACCGGTTCGATACCGGGGGGCGTGTGTTGCTGAACTCGATTCCGGAGTGCCTCTGTGGAGAAGCGTGCTCGTTCGGCTTTAGATGAAAGAAAGCGTGCTAATCCATCTTTCGGGGTCCATTTTTTTCAGGAGACAGGCCCATGAATTATACGGAGTTTTTCCATTGCACCACCGGACATCAACCGTTTGAGTACCAAATTCGGCTGGGGGAAGAGACTTGGCCTGACCTGATCCAGGTGCCCACCGGGCTCGGAAAAACGGCGAGCATCGTCGTCGCATGGCTTTGGAAACGTCTGAACGGAGATGAGAGCACTCCGACCCGGTTGGCCTACTGTCTTCCCATGAGGGTTCTTGCAGAGCAGACGTATGAATGCGCCACCCTCTGGATCGAGCATGCAAAGCCCTACCTGGAAGCACGCACGGGTTCCATGCCGACCGTCCATCTGCTCATGGGGGGTGAAAGCGAGTTCGGCTGGGCGGAAAACCCCGAGATTCCTTCTATCATCATTGGCACGCAAGACATGCTCCTGTCGAGGGCCCTCATGCGAGGCTACGGCATGAGTCGTTATCAGTGGCCCGTTCATTTCGCAATGCTCCAAAACGACACCTTGTGGGTTTTTGATGAAGTCCAACTCATGGGGGCCGGACTTCCCACAAGTGCCCAGATGGAAGCTTTCCGACGAAATCGTGCCACCGCCCGACCCAGCCGCAGCCTTTGGATGTCCGCCACACTCAATCCTGATTGGCTCGCCACTGTCGACCTGAACTCCCATTTAGGAAGCTTCCGTCATCTCGGTATTGGGGAGGAAGAATCCCGAAGCGACGCCGTTCGGGTGCGACGTGAGGCGGTCAAGCCGCTGCAAAGGGCGGAAACCTCGATTTCGGCCGAGAACCAGAAGCAGGCGGCAAAAGAGTATGCCAAAGCGTTGGCTCTGGAAGTCGCCGAAAATCACGTGAGCGGGACAACAACCCTGGTTGTCGTCAATACCGTGGAGCGGTGTCAGGCAGTATTGAAAGCTCTCGATCAACTGCGGGTCGAAGCGGAAACCTTCCTTGTCCACTCGCGGTTCCGGCCTGATGAACGGCACCGGCTGAATAAGAAGCTCATGACAAATCCGGAAAGCCAGGGTCCCGGTCGGATCATCGTGGCTACCCAGGCTGTGGAGGCCGGGGTGGACATGACCAGTCGCGTGTTGTTCACCGAACTGGCACCCTGGTCTTCGTTGGTTCAGCGGTTTGGACGATGCAACCGCTACGGTGAGGCCGGAAGCGGCGGAGCGCAGGTGTTTTGGATCGATCTCGAACCGGAGAAGGCTCTGGCCAACCCATATGATACGGCGTCCCTTTCAGCGGCAAGGCACAGGCTAGAAGGGTTGCGAAGCGCAAGTCCCGCGGATTTGCCATGTGTCGAGGAGAAAGCTCCTTTGTATCCGGTGATCCGGTCGAGGGAGCTGTACGATCTTTTCAATACCGATCCCGATCTGAGCGGTTTCGATGTCGATATTTCTCCCTATATCCGGGATGCCGATGATCTGGACCTCCAGCTGTTCTGGAGGGATCTTGCTCAGCGGGTCGAGGACCAGCCTTTGCCGGGAAGAGACGAGCTGTGTCGTGCTTCCATATCCCAGGTCAAGGGATTACAGGAGCGGATGCGCAAAGAGGATTTGCGCATTTACCGGTGGGACAGCCTGGATGGCAGATGGCGCGTATTTCAAAACGACCTGCGTCCAGGCCTGATCCTGATGCTGGATCAAAAAGCCGGCGGATACAGCGAGCGCTTCGGTCTAGATCCATCGAGTAAGGAACCTGTGGTGCCTCTGGAGTTGGAACTGGCCTCGGGCGAGATCGAGACCTATGGCGGCGACGAACGGAGCCGTCGAACTCGGGAGGTTCGGTTGTTCGATCACCTGCGAAACGTAACCTGTGCGGTGAGAGAGCTTTGTACGAGCCTGGGCTCCAGCGCTTTTGAGCGTCGTGTGGTCGAGGAGGCGGCCGCATGGCATGATGTGGGCAAATCCCACCCTATCTTTCAAGCCACGATGCATGGCTGCTCCCCCGAGGATGTAGCCGGTCGGGTTCCTCTACTTGCCAAGTCGCCTCTCAAAGGCGCCCATCCTCGCAGGCATTTCCGGCACGAACTGGCGTCCATGCTGGCCTGGCTTACACATCAAGGCTACAAGGAAGACACCGACCTCATCGCCTATCTGATCGCCGCCCACCACGGCAAGGTCAGAATTTCCTTGAGGTCCATACCTGAAGAGATCGAACCAATACCGCCCTTGGGTCCTCGGTTTGCCAGGGGTGTCTGGGAAAACGATATCTTGCCTGAACTGGACCTCGGCAACGGCAGGACGGTTCCTTCCACGATCCTGCGTCTGGAGGTGATGGAATTGGGAG
>JAGPLX010000042.1 GCA_018053185.1 Syntrophobacteraceae bacterium | reverse complement strand
CGGCAGGCTATGGTGAAAGTTGAACGTTCCACCACGAGCAAAAGGGTCTACTGTCGGGAAAACCGGTGAATCGGCACGAGGACATGGCCGGAGAATTGCCGGGCTGCTTTCCCGGCCTTTGGGGATGGTTGTGCACGTCGGGGCACCGGCCCTGTCAGAAAGGGAGCGAAATTATGGAAAGGGTTCAATTCGGACGAACGGACATGGAAGTATCGGTCGTGGTTTTGGGCACATGGGTTACCGGAGGATGGGCCTGGGGGGGATCCGATGAAAGCGAGTCACTGGCGGCCCTGCTCAGAGCCTTCGACCTTGGGATTAATTTCGTCGACACGGCCCCCGTATACGGATTCGGCAGATCCGAATCCCTTGTGGGAAAAGCTTTGAAGGAGTGGGGCTCCCGGGAGAGGATATTTGTTGCCACCAAGTGCGGCCTGGAATGGGATGATCAAGAACGCATCCGGCGCAACGCCGGTCCCGAAAGAATTTATCAGGAAGCGGACGACAGCCTCCGGCGGCTCGGTGTCGAGCAGATCGATCTCTACCAGGTTCACTGGCCGGACCCCAGGGTCCCGTTCGAGGCCACCATGGAAGCCATGCTCCGACTCCAGGAAATGGGAAAGATCCGCTACATCGGTTTGAGCAATTTCAACCGCGAACAGATGGAAGGGTGCCTTCGTTACGCTCCCGTCACCAGCCTTCAACCTCCTTACAACCTCTTCGAGCGGGAGGCCGAGGAAGAGCTTCTCCCCTTCTGTTCACACCACCATATCGCAACCCTGGTTTACGGTGGGCTTTGCCGGGGGCTCCTCACGGGGAAATTCAAGGGGGACGAGAAGTTCCCCCGCGGAGACTTGCGCAGGGCGGATCCCAAGTTCAAACCGGACCGATTCATGCACTATGTGAAAGCCGTGCGCGACCTGGAAAAGCTTGCAGCCAGGTACGGCCGCACCGCGGCCCAGTTTTCCTTAAGGTGGGCCCTTCAGCAGAACGGTGTCACCACGGTCATCGCCGGCGCGAGAACGGCGGCACAGGTGGAGGACAACGTCGGGGTATCCGGCTGGAAGATCAGTCCCGAGGATCTCGCTCAAGTGAACGAGATCTTGAAAAAGCACATCAAAACCCCGGTGGGTCCTGAGTTCATGAGTCCTCGGGCCGACTAGATTCCGGCCATTCTCACCCCGGTGGGCAGCTCTTCGTGCTCGATTTTCCAAAAGCGCCCCGAGGTGAATCATCATTTTCCGATATCTGGGAAGGGGCCGTGCCGAGACGGCCGCCTGCCAGCCACGGAAGGCCCGACACAGACGGGCCTCCCGGCTTTCGGTAGAAGGTCGCCATGTCTTCCTCCCTCAGCCGCCTGCCGCAAGGAGGGCTCAGGACCAACAACCCCAGGCGGAGCTGAAGCTCCTTGGATGTACTCCCTGCCATGCCATCCAGCCGCCCATCTTTCATCAGCGAGGCAATGTTTCACGAAGGGGGAGGTGCCGCAAGGGCTGTGAAGCTCTGTCCGGGCTTCTCCCATTGCACACCGTCACAGAACTTTACTCCTTTCGCTTCTCGGAAAACTAGAGGGCATCCTCACTTCCTCGCCGGTCTCCACCCTTCTTCGAGGGCTTGACAAATGACGCCGACATGAAGTAAATGATGAGCACATCTGATAAAGATGTGCCTATTGTGCATCAGGTACCGCATGGTTTAATAGGGAATCCCGTGAAAATCGGGAACGGTCCCGCCGCTGTAAACGGGGACGAAATCCGAAAACGCCACTATCTTGCGGAGACGCAACGGGAAGGCTCGGAGAGTAGGACGATCCGCGAGTCAGAAGACCTGCCTGATGGCTGATGGTATGTCGGGGTACGAGGGGTTACCCGACAAGCCGTTCGAGGATCAAGCGAACCAGGGTGCAATCCTTAGAGCCAGAAGCTCTAGGGATTTTTTTTTGCCCTAAACCTTCGTCGGGTCTACTCCGTCTCCTCTGCGGAACCGGTGGAGGGGCAGGGGGTGAGAGGATTTTCGGCATGAGGATCGGCAAAGACAGGAACAGGTCTCGGCCATCGATGCTACGGGAGCTTCTCCGGAAGGTGCTTTTCACCTTTTGAACGAGCTTGCTCAGAAATAACGAAGGACCCAACAAGGATGATTTCACGAACCGCTGGATGCCAGGTGTTCTCGGGACCGGTGTCCCTTGGGCCGGAGGAGCGAAACGACATGTTTGCTTGTGTTTTTCAGTCCCGCATCCTCCTTTGCTTATTTCTGATGATGGCCTGGACAGTGCTGACCGTGACCGGGTGTCCGGCCCAATCCCACGGGTTGGAAGAAACAACCGGCTCCGACCCTTTCCCTCACAAAGCCCGCATCCGTTACGCCCAGGGATTCACCGTCGAGTACCATCCGACCCACAAGAGGCTTCATGTGCTGTCGCCCTGGAGGGCCGCCCGGGTTACCTTCTCCTACACCCTGGTCCCTCGAGGGCAAAAGCCTTCCGTGGTGTCTCCGGCAGATATGATCATCGAGGTTCCGGTAGAACGCCTCGCCCTGGTCAGCACCTCCAACCTTGCCTACTTCGCCATGCTTCACCTGGAAGAGTCCCTGGTTGGGATTGCCCGCTGCCGTCGAGTATGTACCCCGGAAATTGTGGAGCGGATCCGCCAGGGGCACATTGCGGAGATCGGGGCGGGCAACTCAGGCATGGTCACGAAGCTCAACATGGAACGGCTCTATGCACTCCAGCCGGACGTCGTTCTCGTGTACGGGACAGGGACCCCCGAATATGATCACCATCCCAAGCTCCTGGAAGCAGGCTTCCGACCGGTGATGGACGCCGCGTACATGGAACCCACTCCCCTGGGCCGGGCGGAATGGATCAAGTTTCTCGCCGTCCTGTTTAACAAGGAGGAAGAAGCCGAACGAATCTTCGACGGGATCGCCCGCAACTATGAAGAACTGGCGAGGAAAGCTTCGAGCGTCCCGGTTCGACCCACGGTCTTTCACGGAACGGCGTACAAGAACCTTTGGTACATGCCAGGCGGAGACAGTTACGCGGCCAGGTTCTATGCGGACGCCGGAGCGACTTACCTCTGGGCCGACGATTCCACCCGCGGTTCCATGGCCCTCAGCGTGGAAACCGTCCTAAATCGAGCCAGGGACGCCGAGTTCTGGCTGAACCCCGGGACCTGCCGTTCTCTTCGGGAGCTGAAACGGACCGATGAGCGCTATGGCTTGTTCCGGGCCTTTCGAACCGGGAAGATCTACAACAACGACGCCCGAGTCGGACCCGGAGACGCCAACGACTTTTGGGAAACCGGCACAGCCCGTCCCGACCTTGTGCTGGCTGATCTCATCCATATTTTTCACCCCGAGCTCGCCCCATCCCACGAGCCCGCCTGGTACCGGAAGCTTCCCGGGCTTCCTGAGGAGGCCCCATGACCTCCCCCGGTTCCGACATCCATGCCGTCCCCCAATCCCATCCCCCTCCTCACGGGCGATGGATGGTCCGGGGGGTCCTCGTGGTCACCCTGGCTGCCGCCTTTGCCCTCGAGCTCTCCCTGGGTTCGGTGATGATCCCTGTCAAAAGCGTGATCCTGACGCTTGCCGGCAACGATGAGGTCCCCGAGGGATGGCGTCAAATCGTCCTGCTCTTTCGCCTCCCGCGGGCCGTCACCGCCATGCTGGGTGGCGCGGCCCTGGGCATGGCGGGCTTGAAGATGCAAACCCTTTTCCGCAATCCCCTGGCGGATCCGTTCGTATTGGGCATCAGTTCCGGCGCGAGCCTCGGTGTCGCCCTCCTGGTCATGGGGTCCTGGGGATTGGGAGGGAGTGCCCTGCTCGAAAAGGCCCACGTGGCGGGGGACCTTTCCCTCATTACGGCGGCCACCGGCGGCGCCGTAGCGGTGTTGAGCGTCGTGCTGGCCATTGCGCGCAAGGTCGAGAACAATCTGACCCTGCTCATCATCGGACTCATGTTCGGCTATATCAGCAGTTCCCTGGTGAGTATTCTCATGCAATTCGCCCTCGAGTACCAGATGCAAAGCTACATCACATGGACCTTCGGGTCTTTTGCCGGCGTCACCTGGAGGCAGATGCCGCTGTTTGCCTTATCAGTCCTCGCCGGCCTTGTGGTGGGCTGGGCCCTGGCCAAACCGCTCAACGCGTTCCTGCTGGGAGAACGCTATGCTCGAAGCATGGGAGCGAACGTCGGGAGCGCACGGTTTTGGATCATTCTCGGCTCCTCCCTCCTCGCAGGAAGTGTGACCGCTTTTTGCGGACCCATCGGTTTTCTCGGCATTGCAATTCCCCATCTATGCCGCCTGCTTTTCAGGACATCGGATCATCGTACCCTGGTGCCGGGAGTCATCCTGCTGGGAGCGGCCCTGGCCTTGACTGCCGATGTTTTGACCCAGGTACCCGGAACGGGAATTGTTCTTCCACTCAACTCGGTGACCTCTCTCCTGGGTGCCCCGGTTGTGGTGGGGGTGATTCTACACCGGCGCCACATCATGGAGGCGGGATCATGACACGGGTTCCACTCCTCGAGACCCTTGATTTGACCATTGGATACCACCGCCCGAGGCACGCCCCGCGGATTGTCGCTGAAGGGATCGAGGTCGCCCTGGGTCCCGGCGAGTTCGTATGCCTGCTGGGACCCAACGGTGGAGGGAAATCCACACTCATTCGAACCCTTTCGGGGATGCAGCAACCCCTGGCCGGCTCGATCCACCTGTGCGGCAAACCACTGTCCTCCCTTGCCCCGAGAACTTTAGCCCAACACATGAGCCTGGTTCTCACGGAACGGGTGGCTGTTGGCATGATGCCCGTTGCGACCCTGGTGGCCCTGGGGCGCCACCCGTACACGGATTGGACCGGTCGCCTGGGCAGGGAGGACAAAAAAGCCGTGCACCGGGCCATGGGCGATGTGGGAATCGAGCTGCTGGCGCATCGACCGGTCTGTGAGTTGAGCGACGGCGAGCGGCAGAAGGTGATGATTGCCCGCGCCCTGGCCCAGGAGCCCCAAATCATGGTCCTGGACGAACCGACGGCATTCCTCGATCTTCCTCGTCGCGTCGAGCTCATGCACCTCTTGCGCAACCTGGCTCATGACGGACAACGGGCCGTTCTTCTTTCCACCCACGACCTGGACCTGGCCCTTCGCTGCGCCGATCGTCTCTGGCTCCTGCCGCCGGGAGGACCCCTTCACGACGGGATTCCGGAAGATTTGGTCCTAAACGACACCTTTTCCGAAACATTCGCGGACTCCGGCGTCTGTTTCGACAAGAGCGCCGGGGCCTTCAGCCTCAACGGCGTTCACCGGGGTACGGTGGCCTTGAAGGGGAACGGCATCCCGGGAATGTGGACCTACCGGGCGTTGGAGCGGGCTGGCTACCGGGTGATTCCCGACGGAGGCTCGGAACCCTGTGTCGAGGTGATTCGGGATTCCAGCCGTACCGCCTGGCGGATTTACGGCAGGACCGGTACCTACAGCTCCATCGAGTCCCTGCTGGCGGATCTTGCACTTCACCAAACGGAAGCTTCCAAGGATGTTGATCGTGGATGATCGTTTGCCCATCGGGCTCTTGCATCTCGATATCCGACACGGACGGGCGGAGGAGAATCGCGCGGCCCTGGCGTCCTGGGCCGAGAAGGCGGCACAGTCCGGTGCCCGCCTCATTCTCGCACCGGAGTTGGCCGTATCGGGATACAGTTTCAACTCCTTTGACGAAGTGGCCCCCTTCACGGAAACCTTGGCGGATGCCACCGTTTCCCTGATGGGCGAGGTGGCACGCCGGTACAGGGCGACCATCTGCTTCGGGTTCGCCGAACGGGACCCGGCCACAAACATCTTTTACAACAGCGCCTGCGTGGTTGGACCGGACGGCCTCCCGACGGCACATCACCGAAAGAATGTGACCGATCGCCGTTGGGCCTGTGCGGGAACCCCAACCCAACAGAATTGGTTCGACACCCCCTGGGGACGGGTCGGGCTTCTCATTTGTGCCGACACCCACTACGGTCTCCTGCCCCGCGCCCTCGCCCTCCAGGGAGCGGAGATCCTGCTGGTGCCGGCCAACTGGCCCCCCGGCGGCATGGACCCTCGCAATGTCTGGCGTGCGCGGGCTTTGGAGAACGGCATGGGGGTGATCGTGTGCAACCGCACGGGAATGGATCGCCGCATGGACTGCCGTTCCTGCTCCTCCTACGCAGTCACTGCCGATGGAGAAGTGCTCCTCGACGGAATCAGCGAATCCTCCTGTCTCTGGATGGTCGACTATCCCCTCGAGAACGGGCGATTCTCCTCATGGCGTCGCGAGGCCCTCATGGCCCAGCGCCACCCCGAGGACTACCGGGCCGTCTACCTGGATGTGAACGGAATAGAGGATTTCACCGGTTTCTGGGGGTTGCCCGAGGGTGGAGAGCTGGATATCCACTGTCTGGTGCCTGAGGAGCCAGGACGGACCTTGCAGGCGATCGAGGCCGCCGTCGGCGCGTCCCAAGCCCTTCCCTCCCTGTTCGTGCTTCCCTGGGGTTCCCCCGGCCTTCCCGCAGATTCCCTCCGGAAGCTGGTGCAGGATCGGGACACCGCCATCATCGCACCCACGGATGGAATGGGCGGAAGGGAGCCCTCGATCGTTTTCATTGCCCTCGATCGCCAGGTAGTTTTGCCCTCGGACGCCGGTTCCGTGATGGTGGATTTCGGGCCCGCCCGCCTCGCCCTGGCCCATCTCGGAGCCCTGCACCACCCGGAACTGGCGACGGCCCTCTCCAAACAGGGATGCGACCTCGTAGTGACGGGGGCGGGAAGGCTCAGCCGGGACGATCTGCTGCTCCTGGGGGTCAAGACCATCGAGCGGGCGGTCGTCGTGGCCGCAGGGACCGACAGGGCCGCCATTTTCGAGCCTCCCCTCGGACACGCCCCCTGGGGAGAAACCCTGCTGAACGGTCCCGGCACATGCCGGGCTCGATTCCACACAAACTCGCTTAGAAACAAGCGCTTCCATGACCGGGTAGACATGGAGGTGCTCCTGCGCCGATGAGATCGAACCCGATCCGCTATCTTGTTCTCTGGCTCACCACCGACTGCAACCTGCAATGCGCCTACTGCTATCGTGGGGAGCCGCCGTCTCGATCCATGCCCGTCGAGATCGCCCGGTCGGCCCTCGAATTGGCGGCCGCGTCCGGTTTACCCTTCCACGTGCAGCTGGCAGGGGGGGAACCCTTGCTGGAACCCCAGCTTGTCGCCATCCTGGCAGAGATGGTGCGTGAGGCCGGATGGCCCGCGACCCTGGCAATCCAGACCAACGGGACTATGCTCGACGGCTGCTGGATCGAGCTGTGCCGGCGCTACGGCATCGGCGTCGGGGTCAGCCTGGATGGCCCTCCTGCCGTTCAGGAACAGGTCCGCGGCGGGGCCGCGGCCACCTTCCACGGGCTTCGCATGCTCTCGGAAGCCTCCCTTCCCGTACGGATCACCACGGTTCTCTCGACCGCCAACGTTCTCCGCCTGAAAGAGCTGATCCTTTCCCTGGCCGTCTTTCCCACGGTCGAGGGGATAGCCCTCGATCCCCTGGTACTCCGGGGAAGAGCCGTCCAAGCACAGGGGTTGGTCCCCTCGAACTTTTCCATCGGTCAGGGGATCCGCTCCATGCTGACCTCGCTAAAACTGGTCAACACTTTGCGCACCCAGCCCATCCGCTGGCGGGAACTGGATGCCGTGGAACGGGCCTTGAGAGGTGACAGGCCGTCTCGTGCTTACTGCCATGCCTGTCTGGGAGAGAGTCTGGCCGTTCATCCCGACGGTACGGTGTATCCTTGCAGCCAGGTGGTCGGCGATCCGGCCTGGGCCGTGGGGACCGTGGAATCCGTGGATTGGCGTAAGCTTCGAAACGCCTACCACGAGGTGAAACTGCGGGGAGACTGCGATCTTTGTCTTCTCGACGGACGTTGCCCGGGAGATTGTCCTTCACGCCTGCTGAGCAACAGGGGCCTCTCCCGACATGTTGTCTGCGCAGTTTATCAAGCAATCGCGGAGTTACTCGCAGTCCGGGAGGAATCATGAAAACACTGAACCTCTGTTATTTCAGCGCCACGTCGTCGGAGCTTCCTTCCCTGAGCAAAGGGGTCACACTGTTTAACGAGAAAGGCGGTCGGGCAAAGGTGACGGCCCGAACCCAGACTCAACTGTTCGACCAGGCCCGTGTGTCCGCTTTCGTGAGCGAGGCACTTCGAAGCGACGTGGTTATCCTGACCCTGCACGGCGGAAAAGCCTCCTGTCCCGCATTCGATCCCCTGGTGGAAGCCGTCGCAAAACGCCGCGCATCGGGAGAGCCCACTCCCTACCTGCATATCCAGCCGGTGGGAGGAGACGAGGAAGCTCTGCTGGCCGCACGGGAGCATGCCGACGGGATACAGGACGGCCGATGGTCGGCCCTCCACCGCTACCTGGTTCAGGGCGGGCCGGTCAACGTCCGTGGGGCCCTGGCTTACCTCGATGCTTTCCTTCACGGAAAGGAAAGGCCCGTTCCTGACCCCATCCCCGTGGTCCAGGAGGGCATCTATCATCCGGACGTCTGGGTTGTTCCGGACATCGACACCTACTCGAAGGAACTGATAGATCCCCGCAGGCCGACCGTCGGGCTCTGGTTCTTCCAATCCCATTGGATGAACGGCAACCTGGCCCATATCGACGCTCTCATCCGGGAGATCGAGGCGCGCGGAGCCAACGCACTGGCCGTATTCAGCATGCGCCTGAAAGACATTTCTCTCGGCAACCTGGCCTCCGACGAAATCGTGCATCACTACTTCATGAAGGAGGGAAAATCGCGTATCGACGTTCTCATCAATGTCATGTCCATGTCCATGACCCTCATCAACCAGGATTTTCGGCGCTTGTTTGTCGAGTTGAACGTTCCGGTCCTGCAGGCCATGACCAGTACTCAACCCTACGCCGCCTGGCAGGAGAGCCTGCAAGGCGTATCCGTCATGGATGTCTGTTATCAGGCAGCTCAGCCCGAATTCGACGGAAACCTCATCACCTTTCCCGTGGCAACCCGGGAGGAAGACTCCCTCGATCCCATCACGGGAGGCCTGCCGGCGCGATTCGTTCCCATCCCGGACCGGGTCCCCGCCCTGGTCTCCCTGGCTCTCAAGTGGGCGAAGCTGCGCCGCGTCCCCAACTCGAAAAAACGCATCGCCGTCGTGTTTCACCACTATCCACCCCGCAACGACCGGATCGGCTGCGCCGTCGGGTTGGACACCTTCGCCAGTGTGAAACACCTTCTCGACCGCATGGCCGAGGAAGGCTACCACATAGAGCAGACCTACGGAGACGGGGATGAACTTGCCGAGGCCCTCCTCGATCGCATGACCTGCGATCGGCGCTGGCTCACCCCAGACCGGATGGCCGAGCGATCCGAAGCTTCGGCAAGGCGGGATTCCTTCCTTCCATGGCACAACGCCCTGCCCCCCGCCGTCCGAACCAAGATGACCCAGGATTGGGGGCCGATGCCGGGCGATCTTTTCGTCCACCGGGACACCCTTCACTTCCCTGGTTTCGTGAACGGGAATATCTTCCTCACCATCCAACCGCCCCGGGGCACCCTCGAGAAGACGGATGCTCTCTATCATGACCTGCACCTGTCGCCCCCTCACCACTACCTGGCCCATTATCGATGGATCCGGGATGTATTTGGAGCGGACGCCGTCCTCCACGTGGGCAAGCACGGCTCCCTCGAGTGGCTGCCGGGCAAGGCCCTCGGGTTGAGCCGGGAATGTTATCCGGACTTGGCCATCCAGGACCTTCCCAACCTCTACCCCTACATCATCAACGACCCCAGTGAGGGCACCCAGGCCAAACGGCGATCCTACTGCTGCCTCATCGATCACCTCACCCCTGCCTACACCAGTGCGGGTCTCTACGAAGACCTGGCAGCGGTCGAGCACGCCCTGGCCGACTACACGGAAGCCGCACGCCAAGATCCGGGCAAACTGCCCGTCCTTGCCGACCTGTTGTGGGACGCGGTAGAGGCAGCCGACCTTGATCAGGACCTCGGATTCACCAAAGAAAGGGCCATGGAAAACAGGGACGCCTTCCTGGACGCCCTTCACCGATACCTTTCCGAACTCGCCGACACCATGATCGGCGACGGACTTCATACCCTGGGCCAGGCTCCCCAGGACCGACGCCTCATCGAGTTCCTGGCGCAACTGACGCGGCTTCCCAACGGGGATGTTCCCTCTCTGCGCGAAGAGCTTCTCAAGGCCATGGGCTATTGTTACGAGTCCCTGGCAGCCGCACGCGGTGCCCTCATTACCGGCACCGGGGGAAAGACCGGCGGACAACTCATCGCCCAGGCCCACGAGAAGGCCCTGGCTCTCCTCGATGCCCTGGCGGAAGCCGATTTCGACGTCTTGCGCATCCCTTCCCTGGTCGAGGAATACTGCGGCACTTCTTCCCCCTCCGTGGAACGTGTGCTGCGTTTTACGGCGGAAACCCTCGTCCCGAACATCCGGCAAGTTTCCCGGGAGATCGAGGCAATCCTGAGAGCGCTCTCCGGGGGATTCGTAGAGCCGGGGCCATCGGGAGCCCCCACCCGCGGGCAGGCCGAGATCCTCCCCACCGGCCGTAACTTCTACTCCCTCGATCCACGCATCATTCCCAGCCAAGGCGCATGGGAAGTGGGAAAAGCCCTGGGGGATGCCCTGCTGGAACGTTACCGGCAATCGGAAGGCCGCTATCCGGACAGCGTCGGGATCATCCTGTGGGGGGGCCCGACCATGCGGTCCAAGGGAGATGACGTTGCCGAGATCCTTTACCTTCTTGGAATACGACCCCGGTGGGAAGCCAACGGAGTGGTGAGCGGCCTTGAGGTCATCCCCCAGATCGAGCTCGGCCGCCCGCGCATCGATGTCGTCCCCCGCATCTCCGGGTTTTTCCGGGACGCCTTTCCCAACCTGGTACAACTCATCGACGAGGCGATTCGAACCGTGGCCTTCCTCCGGGAGACTCCCGAGACGAACTTCGTCCGACGACATGTCCTGGTGGACCTGGAGGAATATGGGACCCGGGGGATGAGGGAGGAAGAAGCCCGGCGGTTGGCCACCCTGCGTGTCTTCGGCTGCCCGCCCGGGACCTACGGAGCCGGCGTCGCCGAATTGGTGGAATCCAGGCAATGGCAGTCCCGAGACGACCTGGGCGAGATCTACATCCGCTATTCCGCCCATGCATACGGGCAGGGGAGCGATGGGACGGCACGCCCCGGGGTCTTTCGCCGATTGCTCTCCCGCATGGACGTCACTGTCAAGAACGAGGATTCGAGAGAATACGATATGCTTTCCTGTACCGATTTCTACAATTATTACGGTGGCTTGATTTCTGCGGTGAACACCGTGCGGGGCGCCATGCCCATGGCCCTGGTGGGAGACGGCTCGGATCCCCGGCGCGTGGTTCTTCGCACCACCGGGGAGGAAGCCAAATACGTCTTGCGTGCCCGACTTCTCAATCCCAAATGGCTCGAAGGGCTGAAACGGCACGGTTACAAAGGCGCGGGAGATATCTCCAAGGTCATGGACATCCTCCTCGGCTGGGACGCCACCGCCGAGGTGATGGAGGACTGGATGTACGAGAGGGTGGCCGACAAGTATGCCCTGGACTCACAAATGCAGGAGTGGCTGAAGGAGGTGAACCCCTACGCGCTGCAAAACATCCTGGACAAGTTGATCGAGACCATCGAACGGGGCATGTGGAATGCCTCGGACCTCATGAAGGAAAGGCTGCGCCAGGCCTATCTCGATGTGGAAGGAGAGATCGAAGAGGCGGTAGAGGGGGTTAAGTCATGACCGTCATCCACTCGAGGGTGCGAAACCGAGCGAACAGGATCTATCCCTTTTCCGCCATTGTGGGCCAGGAGCCCATGAAACTGGCCCTCCTTCTCAACGCCGTCGAACCTCTCGTCGGAGGTGTTCTGATCCGGGGAGAAAAGGGCACGGCCAAGTCCACGGCCGTGCGGGGTCTGGCGGCGCTCCTGCCTGAAATCGAAACCATTGCCGGCTGCCCGTTTTACTGCGATCCAACCCGGCCGGAGGAATGGTGCCCGGAATGCCGCGACCGGCCGTCCCCACCGGAGGTGCTCCGCATGCGGACCCGCGTGGTCACCCTCCCCCTAAACGCCACCGAGGACATGCTGATCGGGGGCCTCGACTTCAGCGCGACCTTGCGGCAGGGCCGGTGCGCGGTGCAACCGGGCCTCCTGGCCAGGGCTCATCGGGGCATTCTCTACGTGGATGAGGTCAATCTCCTGGACGACCACCTGGTGGATGTCATCCTCGATGCCGCCGCCTCGGGGGAAAACGTGGTGGAACGGGAAGGAATCGCCTTTCGTCACCCCACGCGTTTCGCCCTGGTCGGTACCATGAATCCGGAAGAAGGCGCTCTTCGGCCCCAGCTCCTCGATCGTTTCGGCCTTTGCGTGGACGTGGTTTCCGAGGAGGACCCGGCCGTTCGAGTGGAACTGATGGAACGGCGCGACCTCTTCGAGCTGGACCCGGACCGTTTCCCCCGTGGATTTGCAGATCAGGAACGCCGGACGGCAAGACGCATTCAGCGGGCACGCGCCCTGCTTCCCTCCATGGGCCTCGAACCCCACATCCGCTCCTTCATCGGCGAGCTCACCCTGGGTCATCATGTCGCAGGACACCGTGCCGACCTGGTGATGGCACGTGCTGCCTGTGCTCATGCCGCATGGGAAGGACGCCACCGGGTGGAGATAGAGGATGTGCTGACCGTGGCGGAGATGGCCCTGGTCCATCGCCGGCGCGACCCCTTGCCGTCTCCTCCGCCCCCACCCCCTCCGCCTCCGCCCCGGGGGGAGGAAGAGGCTCCCCCGAAAGACACAAATCCAGCATCCTATCCGCCCGATGGCAACCCCCCTCCTCCCCGGGACCGGGACCCATCTCCGGGGATGAGCGCCGGAAGCAAGGCGGACGATCCCCGGGAACCTGCAGGAAACGAGGGGGGAGACCAGGTCTTCGGCGTCGGACCGGTTTTCACCGTAAAGAGGATCCTTCCTCCCGTCGACCGCCTGGTTCGCCGGGGTTCCGGCCGAAGGGCACGCACCCGCACCAGCCACAAGCAGGGCCGCTATGTACGCAGCCGGTTTCGAGAAGACTGCCGGGACCTGGCCCTGGACGCAACACTGCGCGCCGCTGCTCCTTATCAACATCGACGCCGCAGAAACTCCCGGATGGCGGTGGTCGTTCATCGCCGGGACTGGCGGGAAAAGGTCCGGGAAAAGCGTATCGGCAGCTTCATTTTGTTCCTGGTGGATGCTAGTGGTTCCATGGGGGCGCGCGGCCGCATGGCGGCTTCCAAGGGGGCCGTGATGTCCCTTCTGCTCGATGCTTACCAGAAGCGGGACCGGGTGGCCATGGTCGCCTTTCGACGACGGGAGGCGACCGTCCTGCTGCCGCCTACCTCCTCCATCGAGCTGGCCGGAAAGCTCCTGAGCGGGCTCCCGGTGGGAGGCCGCACCCCGTTGTCCGCCGGGATGGCCAAAGGATTCGAGATACTTCAGAAGCAATTGCGGCGTGATCCCAACCTGCGCCCCCTCGCCATTCTCATCACCGACGGCAAGTCCAACGCGGCCATGGGAGACGGCCCCCCCATGGAAGAGGCATTGCGTGTAGCCGCACACCTGGGGCAGGACCCCCGTATTCACTGGATCGTGGTCGACACCGAGGAACCGGGGATGGTGCGCTTCGAACTGGCATACCGTCTGGCGCAAGCCCTGGGCGGGGAATATTTCCGGATCGACGGCCTGCGCGCCGCCGACCTGGTCAATGTCGTGAAAGGACATACCGGATGAAAGCTCACAAAAATTATCCCTTCGTCGCCATCGTCGGGCAGGAGAGGATGAAGACCGGCCTCATTCTGACCATCATCAACCCAACTCTCTCGGGGGTTCTCATCCGTGGAGAAAAAGGCACGGCCAAGTCCACGGCGGTCCGCGGGCTGGCGGAGATCCTGCCCATGATCCAGGTGGTTCGCAACTGCCCCTTTCAACTGGCACCCGAAGAACGGGGAGAAGCATGCGACGGGTGTGTCTGTCGGTCCTGCAGGGAAATGTGGGAACGGGGGGAGCCCGCCGAGATCGTTCGAAGGAAATTTTCCGTGGTGGAATTACCGGTTGGGGCCACCGAAGATCGCGTGGTGGGCACTCTGGACCTCGAACAGGCACTCAAGGAGGGGGAAAAGCACTTCGAGCCGGGACTGCTCGCCGCCGCCCACCGGGGCATTCTCTATGTGGATGAGGTCAATTTGCTCGACGACCACGTGGTGGACGTTCTCCTGGACTCCGCGGCCATGGGAGTCAATACCGTGGAGCGAGAGGGGATCTCCTACACCCACCCCGCCCGCTTCACGCTGGTGGGCACCATGAACCCGGAAGAAGGAGAATTGCGCCCCCAACTGCTGGATCGTTTCGGACTCTGCGTGACCGTCCACGGCGCCCTGGATCCCCAGGAACGGGTCGAAGTCATCGAACGGCGCGTGGCCTTCGATGACAACCCCGAGCCGTTCGTGGAACGCTGGGCGGAGGAGTCCCGGAGGCTGGCCGACGAAATCGTGCGGGCCATGGCCCTGTACCCGTCCGTGAGCGTCCCCCGGGAGCTGCTGTTTGAGATTGCCGCCTACTGCCTCGACGTGGGGGTCGACGGGCACCGGGGGGACATCATCATGTTGAAGACCGCCAAGACACTGGCAGCCTACCGAGGCCGAACCGCGGTGACCTCCGGGGACATCGAGGAGGCGGCACAATACGTGCTCCCTCATCGGGTCCGTCGACAGCCGCTCCAGGACATTGTCCGCGATGTTTCGAATCTCAGAGAACACGCAACGGCACCCCCGAAGATCGGGGTGATGCCCTAGGGGAGGGATGAAGATGCTGTTGGGTTCCTATTACGAGGGTGTGGAAATCCATCGGGAAGACAAAATGGTCTACGGGAGGTTCCTTGTACCCCATCGAGTTCTTTCCACCTGCTATGCCGCAGGGGGACTCCGCGAGGATCTTTCGTTTCTCTACAACCATCAGTGCTGCGAACCGACCGGGCATCATCGGCCGGTTCATGCCCTGGCATGTCGGGACCCGCACGCCTACCGCCGGATCACCTGTGAAAGTGTGGGCATCGAGGACCAAAAGTGCGCCGCCCTGGCCACCGCAGCCAACATGCACTTTGCTTCCGTAAGACACGAGCGGTTTCGTCACCTGGAGGTGGTCGCCGTTTGCACCGGCGGGGTGGAAACCAATGCAGGCCGCGCGGGCGACCCGGCATCCGTGTACGAGCACGAGGGGGTTTTCGAAAAGCTGGGAAGCCGTGAGCCCGTCGAGCACGGCACCATCAACACCCTCCTGTTCATCAACCGGGAACTGACCCCGGGGTCCATGGTTCGGGCGATAATCACGGCCACCGAAGCCAAGACGGCGGCCCTCCAGGAACTGGCCGTCCCTTCACGCTACTCCGACGGACTTGCCACAGGCACGGGAACCGACCAGATCGGCGTGGCCGCCCGGCTCGGCACGGGAATCCCCCTCACCGGCTCCGGCAAACACTGTGTCCTTGGCGAGCTCATCGGAAAGACGGTGCACGACGCAGTCCGCGAGACGCTCATGCTGCAAAATCAGCTCACCCCCGAAGGACAAGGTTCGGCCGTGGCTCACCTGGAACGATTCGGCACGAACCATTCCCTGCTGTCGGACCTCACGGCTTCGCACCTGGGCGAAGCCGACCGAACCCTCCTGCGGGACAACTTTTCCGTCATTGAACGCGACCCTCTGGTGGTGGCCGCGGTTGCGGCCCTTGTGCACCTGCGAGACAAGGTGGTCTGGGGGACCCTGCCTTCGGGGTGTGTCCCGGAGATCTGGGCCGGATACGGGGCGCAGATCGCCGCTGCGGTCTCGGGAAACCCGGGCCGCCTGGAAGTCTATCGAAAGACCCTGGCGGAGGCTCGATACCCGTTTACCAACGAAGGCCTCCTGGCCCTGGCCTCCCATGCCATAGCCCTGGGGTTTGCGGAAAAATGGCCCGATGCGGCCATCGAGGAGGCGTCCAATGCCCACTAGAGGTCTGATCCTCGTATACACGGGTCGAGGCAAGGGAAAGACGACGGCGGCCCTGGGCATGGCCTTTCGGTCCCTGGGCCACGAATTGCCCGTATGTATCATCCAATTCATCAAGGGAACCTGGAAGTACGGTGAGCTGCTGTCGGCGCGGCGCTTCGACGACCTCCTGGACCTGCACGTTGCGGGCCGGGGATTCACCCGAAAGGCCAAGGACCTCGAGGAACACCGGCATGCTGCCGTTCGCGGGTGGGAACTGGCCAGGGAGGTCATCGCATCGGGACGGCACCACCTCGTGATTCTTGACGAGTTCACCCACGTTCTGAACCTCGGGATGGTGGACAAGGAAGAGGTCAGGGAGGTACTGGCACAAAAACCGGAACACCTCCATGTGTTGATCACGGGACGGGATGCGCCTGCCTTCCTCTCGGAAATGGCGGATTTGGTGACGGAAATGCGCGAGGTCAAACACCCGTATAAGGCCGGGATCAAGGCGCAGAAGGGCATCGAGTTCTGAAGGTCCCGCGCCGCTCTCCGCACGCCTTGGAACCTTCGAAGCCGGAAAGTCCGTCCGGAAACAGGAGCTGGATTCCATGAAGTACTGGCCGGGCATTCTTGTGTCCACCTTGTTTCACACCGCCATTTTCTGTATTCCTTTCTCTGCGAGCATGCAGGGGGAAGTCCCGTGTCAAAGGTTAAACCTTATCATCGAACAAGGCGGAGGGGCTCCGACCACCCAGGCCGCATCCCTTCCCGGCACGTCCGAGGGTCCCGTGGAAAGGCCGGATGCCGACCGGGTCCAAAAGCCGGAGGACACATCCGAGGCGGTTGTGCCCGACACGCAGGCCCTGGTGCGGGAGCCGGAAAAGACTGGGGAAGGCTCGCCATCGAAAGCCGAGCCCTCTCCCCACCAAGCCACCCTCATCTCTCCGCCGCTCCCGTCCAAGCCCGCAAAACGGACCGAACCAAAAAAGACAGCACCGAAGATTTCCGCTTACACCCCTGCTCACGCAACGGCTCCTTCCTCGGAGCCCGTCGAACCTTCGCCGGGCTCCAAAGAGGGGCCAGAGGAAAACGATCGAGCGTCCGCCACCCCGGGTGCCTCTGCTTCCCTGACCGGTTCCGGCACTTCGACGGGAAACGGTCCTGCCGTCGCTCTGTTCGGTTCGAGAGACGGCCCGCGCATCGCGACTCGAGTCCTGCCCAAATACCCCAGGCTGGCCAGGGACCTGGGAAAAGAAGGAACCGTACTCTTGCGTCTCACTATCGACGAACGGGGTCGCCTCGTGCACGCCGAGTTGCTCCGTCGAGCCGGGTCCGGGTTTGACGAAGAGGCCCTCCGGGCCGTCCGGGAATGCACTTTCACACCTGCCAGGAGGAATGGAAAACCCATAGCCTGCAGGGCCGACCTGCCCATCCAATTCGTTCTCAAGGATGCCCGCCCATGATCGATTTCTTTTTCAAAGGGGGGGCCCTCATGTGGCCCATCCTCGCATGCTCCGTTGTCGCAGTGGCCTTGATCGTCATCAAGTCGCTTCAGTTTCGCTCCGTCTTGAAGCACCTTTCTCCTTGCCTCGAGGACGTCCTCGAACGGAAGCCCCCCCTGGTGGTTCCCATCGTCGAGGGAATCGGAAAGGGATTGGACGGCAAGCAGATCTCTTTTCTGGGGACTCTTCAGATTCGCTCGTTGGAGAAGGGCCTGGGGCTGCTTTCTCTCATCACCGTCATTGCACCCCTTTTGGGCTTCACTGGAACGGTCACCGGGATGATCCAGGCTTTCATGGTCATCGCCGCCCATTCGGGAAGCCGCGTCGAGCCGTCCATGGTGGCGGGAGGGATTTACGAAGCCCTCATCACGACGGCGGGGGGGCTTTTCGTGGCCATTCCCTCCCACGTGGCCCTGCATTTCCTCGAGGGTCGTCTGGACGAGATCGCCCTGCGCCTGAAAAACGTCGCCATGGCACTCTTCGAAAGGAGAGACCATGGAGTTTGAGAGAAAAAGGAGTCGCCACAGGCATATCGACGTTGCCCCGCTGGTGGACGTGGTCTTCAACCTGCTTCTCTTTTTTATGATCACATACAACGTGGCGGCGGACCCCGCCATTCGAATCCGGCTTCCCGATTCCACCACAGCGGATGCCGTATCCGAGGAACCTCTCGTGATCACGGTGACTCGGGAAGGGGAAACCTACGTCGGCCATGAATCCGTGGCCATGGAGGAGATTCCCCCCCTTCTTCGCCGAAAAATGGACGAATCCCGGGAGGCTTCCGTCAAGATCAAGGCAGACCAGGAAGTTCCCGTCGGG
>JAGPLX010000096.1 GCA_018053185.1 Syntrophobacteraceae bacterium | reverse complement strand
AGGGTCGCACCGAAAGCGTCTACGGCCACAGGATCTGTGCCGGCGATCATGGTGTTGGTCTTTTTCAGGTCGGAAAGCGAGCCCCCCGTGGGTCCGTTGGTCATCATGACGGTGGTGCCGTCGAGGACGACCAGGGTCGGCTTCACCAGCAGGGCGAGTTCCTTGATCAACTCATGAACGTTTTGGTGAAAAACGTTTCTGCGGCCTCCCAGGAGTCCGTACCAGTTCTTGAGAATCATGGATGCCCCACTTCGGTGGTGATCCTTGACGGGGGCGATCCCGATGAGCTTGTTCACTCCTCGAAACGGTCCCTGGAGAAAAGGCCAGTCCCGAATGAGAGACCCTCCGGCAAGAGTGGCCGGGGCAAAAAGTCCGTCCTGGGGGAGGACCAGTTTCGCTCCCGTGGTGCGGACCGCTTCGGCAATGCCCGTCAGGGAAAAACAGCTCACCGGGTCGTTGATGGGGTTGTCGGTCACCGCCACCGAGGCTGCTCCCGCCTGAAGACAGAGCCGGGAGACTTCCGCCGCCAGGTCCGGGTGGGTGGTGGCGCCCAACACGGGAGGCACGGCGAAAGCGGCGTTCACCTTGATGAGGACCCGGTCCCCCTTCTTGATGAATACTCCCATGCCGCCCAGGGCACCGACGGCCGCCCGTAGGGCGCGGATGCGGTCTTCTCCATGGACGATACTGATCTTCCCGCCCAGCTCCGGCAGGGAGTAATCCGGCAATGCCGGGGATTCTCGGGGCGGGTTCCGGCCTGAGGAGTGGGGTCCCGCCGGGTCATACAGGCTGTAGCCCAGAAGACCGGTTCCCAGGAGAACGGCGCCGGTCCTGGCCAATCTCCGAAGAAATTCCCTGCGTTCCTCGAAATGGCCGTCCAAAAGTCCCATCAGGGAAGCCTCCCGGTAATCGTCTCGTAAAAGGATCGAGCCAGCTTGGAGGCAGAGGCCGGATTTTCGGCCTGGTGCACTCCCGCAACGGCCCTGCCGACGCTGAATATGACCTCAAAGGTATCGAGGATTTCGATGCAGTGAAGATCCGGCGGGCCGCCCGTGCAGTCGATCGCCGTCCCGCCGTTTGCCAGGAGAAAACGGACGTAGCCGTCCACGAGGCGGCGAGCTTCCCCGGGGTCTTTTCGGAGGGATAGAAAAGCCGTGTATCTGCCTTCGGGCAGATCGTATTCCGCGGTAAAGGTTTGATCCATGTGCTCGAAGCCAAAAACGTTCTCCGACAGGAGGACCCAACTGCCCTCGACGAGATGTTCCGAAGGGAACAAGGCGAGCTCGATGATGCGTTCTCCCTGGGAAGGATTCTGTCGCACCAGTTCTTCCGCCAGGGTCGTCATGACGGGTGGCGCGTTCTCGGCGGCCGAGACAATCTCGATGTAGTGCCGACCGTGAACGAAGAAAAGAGCATTTGCCGTACCGTAGGCAAAGGGCGTGAGGTCGATCTTCCGTCCGTCCACGCGTCTCTGGGCGGTAAACACCGCAAACGCGTTTCTCATGGTTCCCATGTCGTAGAGGAAGAGTTCCAGCCAGGACTCGGGTTTGTCTTTCTCCATGAATCTCCGGCATTGGAGAAGGTGAAAGCCGCCGGAAAGGTAGAGCTCCGCTTTTCCGTTGATCTTCTCCGAGAGAGTCTCCGGCGTGA
Source organism: Syntrophobacteraceae bacterium (assembly GCA_018053185.1). Taxonomy (GTDB): domain Bacteria; phylum Desulfobacterota; class Syntrophobacteria; order Syntrophobacterales; family Syntrophobacteraceae; genus JAGPLX01. The sequence goes on along the minus strand of JAGPLX010000096.1, from coordinate 2,505 downwards.
AGGTCTCCGCCGGGGACATGGGCACCAGACCTTGGGGGAGGGGAACGAAAAGACTCGATCCTTCCGGAAAAGATGATGACGGCAGGGGGCTGTCGGTCGAAAGGATGGGGGTGAAAAGCGAAATATCGAATCGTGCCTGTTGGAGGAGCACGCCCCCGGCAACGAGGACCAGCACTCCCAGAACGGAGACGCCGATAAGGGATTCTGTGCTGTGCCGCGCTTTCTTCAAAGACGTTTCATCCCTTGTTCTCGAGGAAACCTGAACCGGGCCAGACCGATGTCGAGACCACTACAGTCGGCAGCGACCCTATAGTAAACCGCCAGGAGGGCCCCGGACAAGACTTTGTGATATGTTAATTTTGTTAACTACCGGCAAACATACGGCTTGACCCTCCGGGAGGCTTCTAGTATAGAGCGTGAGTGGTAAACTGAAGCCTCATCTCATGTTACGGGTGTGCGGGTGCAAGTGCGAGTGGTTTTTTCCCACAGGTGCGCACGAGGGAGTTGAATCGAACGCTGGAGCCGGAGGTTGAAATGGAAAACAAATTGAATTCGCCCATTCAGAAGATTTCCACTCTAACGGAGGATGCGATCAGGAGAAGGAATGAAGGGTCTTTCGGTTGGTGGGGGCCGTCCCCCGAGGAGGCCCGCAAGACGATGGTGCGCAAGTCCAAGGGACTGCGGGACAAACGAACGTCCATCAAGGATGCGGTACAGCGCTACATCAAGGACGGTGCAAACATTGCCATAGGCGGATTTGTGAACACGAGGCCCCCCGTTGCCATCGTTCACGAGATCATACGGAAGGGGGCAAAGGATCTGACCCTTTCATTTCAATCCAATTCCATCTGTCCGGAGCTTCTGGCCGGGGCCATGCTGCTGTACCCCGAGCACCTTTCCATTCGGCGTGTGGAGCTGGCCTGGTGGGGGTATGAAGTCATCGGCATTGCGCCGCTTTTTCGCCACCTGTGTTCCAACGGCATGATCGAACTCGACGACTACACGAACTACGGCATGTCGGCTCGATTCAAGGCGGCGGCCATGGGAATCGAATTTCTTCCCGTTCGGGACCACGGGGGTTCCGACATGGAGCTGGTGAACCGCGGAGTCATGGTGGAGAGCCCTTTTACGAGCACCAACTGCTACCTGGTGCCGGCCTGTTATCCCGATGTGGGGATCCTCAATGTGACGGCGGCGGACATGCACGGAAATTGCCGCATCTTCGGAGCCCTCTGCACCTGCCCGGAAATCGCCATGGCCGCGTCCCACACCATCGTGACCGCCGAGCAGATCATCCCCAACGAAAACATTCGCACCTATCCCAACCTGACGGAAATCCCCTATACGGCGGTGGACGCGGTGATCGAGCAGCGTTTTGCCAGCTATCCCGGCGCCTGCTATGGATTCTACTGGTTCGATATGGAACATATCCTCATGTTCCGCAGTGCCTCCGAAGAATTCCGCAAGACCGGAAACAAGGATGCCCTGAAAAAGTATTACGACGATTACATCTTCGGATGCGAAACCTACGATGATTTCCTCAGCAAGATCCCTTACAGGACCATCAAGAAGATCAAGGACCTGGACGGCGGACAACCGGTAATCCTGTTCTAGCGCGACGACTCATGTGACAACGGAATGGAAGGAGAAAGGGACCATGCCTGAATACACGCCTTTTGAAATGATAGCCTATACGGGTTCGCGGGTACTTGAAGATGAAACCATCGTGTTCGTGGGGACGGGATTGCCCATCATCGCGTCCATCCATGCCCAGCTGACTCATGCGCCGGGGCTGGGGATTATCTTTGAAGCGGGACCTCTCAGCCCCATCCTCGAGATGGGAATGCCTTTGTCCGTCGGGGACACGAGGGCCTGCAGAAAGGCATGTTTTCTAAAGGGGTTGAGCGCGGTTTTCGAGTTGACTCAACGGGGTCATTCGGACTACGCATTCATCGGCGGCGCCCAGATCGACATGTACGGCAACGTCAACTCCACCTTCGAGGGTGGGACCTATAAACGGGCCAAGACCCGGTTTCCCGGCAGCGGGGGAGCCGGTGCCATGGCGGCCAACTGCGAAAAATCCATCATCATCATGGCCCTGGAGCCAAGAAGGTTCGTGCCCAAGCTCGACTTCGTCACAAGCATCGGGTACGGCGACGGCTCGCCGGACTATCGCAGGAAGTCCGGGGTGATGGGTTCCGGACCGTACCGGGTGATCACCAACGAAGCCTTGTTCGGATTCGATGAAAAGACGAATCGCATGATGCTTCTGGAAGCAGCCAAGGGAAGAACCGCCGAGGATATTCAGAAAAAGGTGAGCTTCGAGCTCCTGGTGTCGCCGGACCTCAAGGAGATGGTGGAGCCCACCGAGGAGGACCTTCGGCTTCTGCGGGAGGAGTGTGATCCGGACGGGTATTTTCTGGCCAGAAAATTGAAATAATTCTCATTCCAAGCGATACCTCCTCCCTTTGTGTTTCCCCGAGGGAGGAGTGTCCCAAACAGTGC
>JAGPLX010000008.1:33705-67762 GCA_018053185.1 Syntrophobacteraceae bacterium | reverse complement strand
CCGCAAGCGGGTTGCGGGTCCCGCACAACACGAGATGATCCGATTTTCCGGCGATGATAATCCTTGGTGGCAAGAGCCGGCGAAGGCCGGGACGGGGGCAAAGGATGTGCCCGATGTGGCGGAGTGGTTGAACCCGGAAGAGCACCGGGAATAAAGGGGTGGTTCTATGGGAGTGAAAGTAGCGGAAGAATGGTTGAACGCATGCTCGGGATGTGAGATTTCCGTGGTAGATCTGGGGGAGAGGCTGCTGAAGGTGCTCGAGCTGGTGGACTTCGTGCACATTCCGGTGCTCATGGACCACAAGTACTTTGGGCAGCTGGGGGAAGGCAAGCACATCGAAATCCCGGAAGCCGTGGTGGGAATCATTAGTGGAAGCATTCGCAATGAGGAACACCTGGAAGTGGCTCAGGAGATGCGCAAAAAGTGCAAGATCATCGTTGGATTCGGCACCTGTGCCACCCACGGCGGAATCCCCGCCCTGGCCAACTCCTACACCAACGACGAAATATTCCAGCGATACTACACGACGGAAACGACCGACCCGGTCGAACAGTTGCCGAGCGATGGGATTCCTCCCTTGCTGGACGCCGTGTACGCCTTGGATGAAAAAATCAAGGTGGATGTCTATCTGCCGGGCTGCCCTCCCCATCCGGACCAGGTCTTCAATGCCCTGGCCGCCTTGCTGGGAATCATGCCCCTTTCATTGGCGGAAAAGAGTGTGTGCGACCAGTGTCCCACCATTCGTGAGGGCAAGGGGCAGGTGAAACAGTTGAGGCGTTTTCTTCAATCCCCCCAGTATAAGAGCCCTGACGAACCCTTGGATAAAATGCGCTGCCTGCTCGAACAGGGGTTTCTGTGTATGGGACCGGTCACCAAGGCCGGCTGCGGTGGGGACAAGATCACACCCCGGTGTATCGGGGTTCGAGTGCCGTGCCGGGGATGCTACGGTCCCGTTCAGCAGGATGGAAATCAGTTGCTTGCCATGTTGAACGCATTGGCGTCCAATGGAATCGATATCAAATCCTTGCCGGAATATACTTCATTGTTGAGGTTTTCCGGAGCGCACGGCATGCTGCGGCCCGAGCGAAGACGGAAGGAGGCCTAGGGTATGTCCAGGACAATCCACATTGCTCCCATCACGCGCATCGAGGGGCATGGCTCCATCGCCATTCACCTGGATGACGAGGGAAATGTCAAAGACACCAAAGTGCATTACATGTCCCTGCGGGGATTTGAAAAATTCATCGAGGGGAAACCGGCCGAGGAAGTTCCTAGGATTGTGAACCGAATCTGCGGGATCTGCCCCTGGCACCACCACCTGGCTTCCAATAAAGCTGTGGATCGCTGTTTTGGGGTCACTCTTCCCCCGGCAGCCCGAAAGCTTCGCGAATTTGTTCAAACGGTAGCTCACGCTGAAGATAAGCTTCTTCACTTCTATTTTCTTGCAGCTCCTGATTTCGTCATGGGTCCGGACGCAGCCTACGAGGTGAGAAATGTCATCGGGGTTGCCAAGGCCAACCCTGAGCTCGCCACCAAGGCGGTTCAGATGCGCTATATGGCCAAGATGATCCTGGAGAAGGTGGGCGGCAAGGCCATTCATCCTCATGCCGGTGTTGTCGGTGGGTTCTGCCGGGCCCTTCTCGAGGAAGAGCGACAGGAATTCCGCAAGCAGTTGAGCGAACTGCTGGACTTCGCCTCCTTCACCCTCGAGTTCGCTAAAACCAAGGTATTTCCCAATTATCTGGACGCTGTTCAATCCTTGGGAGTCATCCGAACGGGGTTTCTGGGTACCGTGGATGGCAACGGCAACCTAAATCTCTACGACGGCAAGCTCCGACTCATGAAGGCCGACGGTAGTTTTGTGGACTTCGATACCCAGGATTACGCCAGCTATCTGGGAGAGGCCGTTGTCCCTTACTCCTACGGTAAATTTCCCTATGCACGGTGCTGGAACGAAGGATTTTCCCTGGACATCGACAATCCCAAGGGGATATACCGAGCCAACTGCCTGGCGCGCATCAATGTGGCGGACAAAATCAGCACCCCCCGGGCCCAGGCGGAACTGGAGCAGTTTCGGGAAACATTCGGCAGGCCCGCCCAGGCAACCCTTCTCTACCATTGGGCACGATTGATCGAAGACGTGTATGCCTACGAACATGCCCTTGAATTGTTGGACGACCCGGAAATCTGCGATCCCAATGTCCGCACTCCCGCGGAACCGAAGGCGGGAACAGGAGTGGGTTGCGTCGAGGCCCCCCGCGGCACCCTCATCCACGATTATTCTACGGATGACAAAGGCCTGATCACCCGGGCCAATCTCATCGTGGGGACGACCCACAATCTTGGCCCCATCAACATGAGTGTGAAGCAGGCAGCAAAGCTGCTCATTCAGAAGGGCAAGGTGGACGAAGGCATTTTGAACAAAATCGAGATGTCCGTGCGCGCCTACGACCCCTGAATATCCTGCGCCACTCACTGCCTGGATGGCAGAAGCGTAATGCCGGTTCGAGTGTTTGACTCCCGAGGCGAACTCATCATCCGGTGGCCCTAGAAACCTTGATCAAGGTGGGGGTCAAGTCGTTCGTGCTTAAAATGGGACCTGTGGCGAGGGGGGGGAGGTTTCCCAAGATCCAGGGCCCGATCGAAGGACTTGACCCCTCTTGTATTTTGTGACCACAGCTTTCACTCACCCATTGGCTGACGTGCACCACGGAAGGGTTCAGACGAGGTCTTAGAGTCTTCCCGTTAGCATTAAAAACCCGGCAGCAACGGCCACGGCAATCCGGTAGTACCCGAAGATGGCGATGTCGTGTCGGGTCAAATAGGACACCATCCAGCGTACTGAAATCACCGCGAAAAGAAAGGCAGAAATCACTCCCAGGGCGATGGAGCTCCCGTCGAAGAGGCGGAGCATGTCCTGGCCGTGTTTCAAGGCATCGTAGCCTGTGGCGGCTCCCAGAGTAACCACGCCTAAAAGGAAACTGAACTCGACGGCGGCGGGCAGAGACAGTCCTACCAGTACCCCTCCCGCAATGGTGGCTAGGCTTCGGCTCACCCCAGGCCACATGGCAACGCACTGAACCAGGCCGATCAACAGGGCCATTTTCCGGTCCAGTTCCTCAAGAGCCTTTTGGGGACGGGTTCCCTCGGAGCTTCTCTGCCACCGGGCCATGCCAAGGATTGCCAGCCCACCCACCAACCAGGCGATCACGATGGGCCATGGACCGAAAAGATACCTCTTGACCAGGTCTCCCACCAACAGGCCGATGACCGCCGCCGGCAGGAAAGCGATCCCGAGGTTGACAGCCAGCTTCAAGCCCGAGGCATCCCTTCCCACAAGGCCCAGGAACATCTGCCGAACCCGCCGCGCATAGAGCCCCAGAACCGCCAGGATGGCCCCCCCCTGGATGCAGATCGCATAGGCGTCTGCCGCTGTCTTGGCCTGCCGACGCTGGCCTCCGGGCACATCGGCCGTCCCGTACAGGCCCATCAGACGCTCGGCCATGAGGAGATGTCCTGTGGAACTTACGGGAAGATACTCCGTCAATCCCTCCACCGCCCCCAACACCAGCGCTCTGGCGGGGGTCAGACCTCGATCGACGTAATTTTCTCCCGGAAGCTGGACCCTTGCTGAATCAGAGGCCACAGCCATTCCGATTTTCATACCGATCAGCAGGATCAGGACCATAAACAAACCGGCCCCAAGACGCCATCTTGGCGGCATTCCCATGGTTCCTCCTAAAACTCCGTCCCGATTGTCCGGATATCCATGAGTCTCCCAGATCCCGCTCTTTACCATCAAGCCGGAGACATCGGGCCCCGATTGCGAATGGACGCATAACTCCAGGCCCGATGAATCTGCGTGCCGGAATGATTTCCGGAGCATCAGGCCGGGAGGCTCACACTAGCACCTGGGAAGGGCACTCTTCTACCACATCTCCTTCCATTTGGCTTCGGAATTCAACTGTGGCCGCGGTTTTCCTTAATGGCAGGACAAAGTCGAGTGAAAGCGGCTGTGGATTGTGCCTTTCATCCCACGGTATCTATCAAAGATAAACAGGGAGGGAGTCCTGGAGACAATTGGAATCCTCGATCTGTTCACCTCTGCCCGATCTCTATTGCCTTCTGTTTTTTCGTCTGATACCTTGAAACTCGTGAATCGGCGAAAGGATGGGGTCGCGCCGGTTCGAACGGTTAAACAGCAGACAATCGCCGATAAACCTACCGTGAGGAGTTAGGAATGAGAATGAGCCGATGGAAAATGGGAACCCTGGCCATTGCGGCCGTTATGTTTTTTGTAGGGCTGCTCTACCTGGAGTCCAGTGCCTGGGCTCGAGCAGGCGGGGGTGGGTCTTCGGGCAGCCGCGGGAGCCGCAGCTTTTCGACGCCGCGATCTCCGTCCGCTCCTTCCCCCGTTGCCCCACGACAGACCCCCGGTCCAAGTACGCAGTTTCCTGGAAGTCCCAACCAACCCGGTTCGGGTGGATGGTTCAGTCGAAGTCCGTTTCTCCAAGGCATGGCCGGTGGACTTGCGGGAGGGCTCCTGGGCAACATGCTTTTCGGCGGCAGGGGCTATGCCTCTCCCATGATGGGGGGAGGAGGTGGAGGTATCGGCCTTCTTGACCTGATCGTCATCGGTCTGCTCGTCTACTTCGGCTGGAGGTTCATCAAGAAGCGGAGGGCGGCTGGGGGATCTCCCGATCTCTATGGTGAGCCCTCGCGCTATGATACTACTTCCGGCTATCCCCAGGGCGGCACCCCCTACTACGGAGGGGCCGAACCGGAACCGGTGCAACCCTATGACGAGGTGGAAAGAGGGTTCGCCCAGATCCGACAGTTCGATCCGAGCTTTAACGAGGAGGACTTCAAAGAGAAAGTCCAGGATATTTTCTTCCGCATTCAGGCAGCCTGGATGAATCGAAGTCTGGAAGGCATCGAGAACTTGGTCACTCAGGAGATGGCAGACTACTTCCGCAAGGAATTCGCTTCCATGAAGCAGCAGGGCATCGTCAACCGCCTGGAGAACATCGCCGTTCGGAAGGTGGAACCCTGCGAAGTGTGGCAGGAGATGGGAAAAGATTATGTGACCGTGCTCTTCACCGCGAATCTGCTGGACTACACCGTTGACGAGAAGACGGGGCAGGTGGTCCAGGGGGATCGGCTCAACCCCGTGAAGTTCGAGGAATTCTGGACCTTTGTTCGGGATATCGGCACGACCCAGTGGAAGCTATCGGCCATTCAGCAGCCGGGACAACCACTGACACGTCTCCAGTAATTCCTGGGGGCGACAGGACGAGACGAAATCCGGATCGTTTTTTACCACCGCACACTCCTCGTGGTCAAAGATCCTGCAAGGGTTGGGTCTCCAGGGATAGATGGAGCAAAAACCTCGGCCGGTTTCTCGGCATTCACAGAGAAACGGGCAGAAACGGTGGCCGGGGCCCAACCCGTTTTCAAACCACTCTCTTCCCTTGGCTGGAAGGCGGCTTTCCTCTGGGAATTCCGGCATACCGCCGGGAATCTCACAGCAGCCACCGCAGTGGTCGCAGTAGGGCGAGGAGGGATCTGCGACAACCGGGATCTTGAACCCCCCCAGTCCATTCTCTCCTCCACCTTCCACCCATCTTCCGATACGATGAAAACTGGAAACTCTCTCCCGCAAAAGACGCACCATTCTGATCCGTTGAGTCCGCAGAGGGATCTTACTGGCTTGGAATTCCTTGTGCAGAGTCTGGGCATTTCGCAGGAAAAAAATGAGGGGAAAGTACGGGGCGGCAGTTTTTCGTAGGATTCCTCTACCTCCGGACTTTCCGGCACGTATGGACGCCCATATGCGCCGGCAGTGCCAGCGAATGCGGGCGGAATAGAGAGAACCGTCACAGGTGATTTCCATTAATCCGATCCTGTGCCAGGTTGTTCAGGGAGCTCAAAAGGGGTGCGATTTGAGTTCCGCATCGGAGGGACGCACATAGAGGGGCACGCTGGTCAGGGGGTCGTGTGCCTCCCCGGCGAGAAGCCTTCGGCAGGTTATTTGGGCCACAAAACTCGCACGGATGCTGTGAAAGGGAGAGGGGGCCTCTATGGCTAAATTTCCCAACACCTCTCGGAAGAAATCCCGATAAAGCAACCAGCCGTCCCCAACCATCAGGGTGGGTCCCGTCAGATGTTCGGCAAGGTTTGGGGGTTCCATCACCCGGTAAGGGGAGATCCTGAGGATTCCGCCTGCGCCATCCCCCCGATAGAGCGCCCAGTAAACCTGTTTTTTCTTGGCATCCAGCAGAGCGCAGACAGGAAGGGAAGAGTGGCACAGGGGTGCCGCCAGGACATCCAGGGAGGAAACGCCCACAAAGGGCCTATTCGTAACCCATGCAAGGGTTTTCAGTGTTGTGAGCCCGATGCGGAGTCCCGTGAAACTTCCCGGACCGAGGGTTACGCCGAACCCTTGAACCTGGTCCAGGTCCCATCCGACTTCCCTCAAGAGGGAGTCCAGTGTTTTCAGAAGGCGGCGATTGTGGGTCTGACCGGAGTGGAGAGTCCATTCGGCAAGCAGGTGGTCTCCGTCCATCAGTGCCACGCTGCCTGTGGGTGTTGAAGTGTCCGCGGCGAGAATTTTCATCGGAAACGGTACGGATCCTCTCAGGGCAGGAAGTCCGGCTTGCCCCCCGGAATCAACCGCATGATGTCGTTGTAAAACACGAAGACCATGAGCAGGAGGAGGAGAAACATTCCCACCTTCTGAGCCATTTCCACCTTCTTGATTCCGAGGGGTTTGCCCAGAACGGCCTCGAGAGTGAAAAACAGGATATGGCCTCCGTCCAGGATGGGGACGGGCAAAAGGTTCAGCACGGCGAGATTCACGCTGATCACGGCAATGAAGTAAATCAGGTTCAGCAATCCCTCCTGGGCCTGCTGCCCCGCCATTTGGGCGATGAGAATGGGTCCTCCCAGGGTATGAAAGGGCACGACTCTCTCGATCAACTTGACCACGGTGAGCAGAAAGAGCTTGCTGAGGTGGTAGGTTTGAGCGAGGCTGTAGTATCCGGCCAGGAGCGGATCCACCTTGCGGACCAGGATTTTGCCGGAGGGAGTGACCCCGATGAGCCGCCGCCTGGTGGTCTCACCGAAGAGATTCTTGACCTCACTGACCGTCGGATTCACGTGGAGGGTGAGGGTTTCTTCCCCCCGCCGGACCTGCAGAATCAGGGTATCCTCCGTGGAATGTTCCACGGTTTCGGACAGGTCCTCCCAGGTCTCCAGCTTTTTGTCGTTGATGCTGAGAACCAGGTCTCCGGGTTGAATTCCCGCTTTGTCCGCCGGAGATCCCTCATTTACCGTGCCGATTTCGGGAATCATCTCGGGAATGCCCGAAACGGCGTACACCGCGGTGAAGATTAAGATGGCCAGTAAGAAATTGGCCAGAGGGCCGGCAAAAACGATGGCAATCCGCTTGAAGACCGTCTGGGCTAAGAAGCTTCTGGCCAGCTGATCTTCTGTGAGCTGCTCTCCAGGCTCCTCCCCAAGCATCTTGACGTAGCCGCCAAGGGGAAAAGCCGAAATGCAGTAGTCCGTTTCGCCGCTCTGGAAACCAATGAGTCTGGGGCCAAATCCGAAGGAGAAGCGCAGTACCGTGACTCCGGACCATTTGGCCACCAGAAAATGACCCAGCTCGTGGACGAAGATGAGCACTCCCAATACCACGACGGTGGAAAGAATCGTTGTTGCCAAGGGCGTGTCCTTTATCCTTTATGTTCTCAGGACCGAGTCCCGTAGACCAGTCGTTCCGCTTCGGTACGGCTCCATTGATCGGCTGCAAGAATGGACTCGAGAGAGGGCTTTCCTGCCGGTTTGTGTGTTTTCATCACGGACTCGATCAACACGGGAATTTCCAGGAATCCGATCTTTCCCTCCAAAAACGCTTGGACCGCCACTTCATTGGCTCCATTCAAGACCGAGGGGAGGGTGGACCCCCTTCGGCAAGCCTCGAACGCCAGCCGAAGACAGGGGAACTTGTCCTCATCCGGAGGGAAAAAGGTCAATTTCTGCAGGCTGAAAAGGTCCAGAGGAGGAGACTGGACCGGCAATCTTTCCGGGTAGGCGAGGGCGAAGGCGATGGGGATCTTCATATCCGGGATTCCCATCTGGGCGATCACCGACCCGTCGATGTATTCGACCATGGAATGAACAATACTTTCAGGGTGAACGTGCACGGCAATCCGGTCCCCCGGGATGCCAAAGAGCCACCGTGCCTCAATGACTTCCAGACCTTTGTTCATAAGAGTGGCTGAGTCGATGGTGATTTTGCGACCCATGGACCAATTGGGATGGCGCAGGGCCTGTTGCGGGGTTACCGTAGCCAGGGCTGACCGATCCCGGTGAAGGAAAGGTCCGCCCGAGGCGGTGAGCAAAATCCGTTTGACGGCCCTGCGGTGGTTTCCTTGAAGTGCCTGGAAAATCGCGCTGTGTTCGCTGTCTACGGGAAGAACTCGAATTCCGGTCCGGGAAACAAGATCCATGACCAGCTCCCCCGCGACCACCAGCGTTTCCTTGTTCGCCAAAGCGAGGTCTTTTCCCGCTTCGATGGCTGCCAGCGTGGGCAGAAGACCTGCGGCCCCCACCATGGCGGAAACCACCATTTCTGTTTCGGGAATGGTCGCGACCTCTCGGTAACCCTCTGGTCCGTGGACGATCCGAGGCCGGGGGGTCACACTCCGAAGACCTCGATCCAGCTCATCGGCCAGTTCCGCGTCGAGAACGGAAACCAGCAGAGGCTGATGAGCTCGGACCTGGTGAACCAGCAGGTCCAGGTTGCGCCCCGCAGCGAGGGCCGCCACTCGGAACCGGTCGGGGAACTGCCGTACCACCTCGAGAGTGCTCACCCCGATGGAACCGGTACTGCCCAAAATGCTCAGAACTTTTGCCACACCGTAACCTCGAAGGAGTGGAGATTCTCCGGTCGGCTTCTCCCGACGGCCGCCTGGTCTGTGGTTGGTCCAGGGGGAACTTCCTGTTACAAAAATAGCCAGCTTGCCGGGAAAACAAAAAGAAGACTGTCCAACCGGTCGAGAATGCCTCCGTGACCGGGAAGAAGGTGGCTGGAATCCTTCTTGCCGCTCATCCTCTTCATCATGGATTCGATCAGATCGCCCATTTGGCTGACCAATGCCAGGGAACCACTGAGGACCAGGATCCGGAAAACGCTCTCTTGGGGTAGAAGCAGTCGACCAACGCCGACTCCCATTATAACACTCAAAATCAATCCCCCAACGGAGCCTTCAACGGTCTTTCTGGGGCTCACGGTTTCGTACAGCTTGCGACGACCCAGAACCCTCCCGCAGTAATAGGCCCCCGCGTCGCTGAAAACCACCACGGCCAAGGTAAACAAAAGCCGCTGTCTGCCCTGGGAAGCCTGACCTATCAAAAGAACATAGGAGAGAAGATAGGGAATGTAGAGCCAGGCAAAGCTGCATTGGGCCAAGCGTCGAATTCCGTGGGAGTTGAGGGGGGAACATGCCAGAACGCAGAGCAGGCCGCCGAACAGGCCGAGGATCAAGCCGCAGTGCAGCCCGGACGGCCCACCCATGGCCGCCCCCAAAGGAAGGAAAACTCCGCCGGAAAAGTGAACCGCCCGCCATTTCCAGGACGAGTCCACCTCAGGGATCAGCAACTGCTGAAATTCACGCAGGCCCAGGAAGGCTGCGACGAGGACCGTTGCCGTCCACGCCCACGGCGGACCGGCGACAATGATCCCCAGCAAAGGAACCAGAACCAGGACGCCCGTGATGAGCCTTTTTGTGTGAGAGCTGAGTGGTTGCTGTTCCCCCATGTTTGAATCGACCTAGCCAACCTCCTCTCGGATCTGTTCACCGGTCCTTCCAAAACGGCGTTCCCGCCCTTGAAAGTCCACCAATGCGTCGAAAAATTCCGACTCTCGAAAATCGGGCCAAAGAGTGCCGGTTATGTAGAGTTCGGCGTAGGCCGCCTGCCAGAGAAGAAAATTGCTGATGCGGTATTCCCCTCCTGTTCGGATGATGAGATCCGGGTCGGGGATCTCCGATGTATACAGGTATGCGGCAAAACCCGAGGGATTCAAGGGTTCCGGGGAGACATTTCCTTTCAGAACATCCATGGCGTAGGCCCAAGCGGCCTGGGCAATCTCCTGGCGGCCTCCGTAATTGATGGCCAGGCTGAGAGTCAGCCGGTCAAAGGAAGCTGTTTTCCCTTCCACTCGGCGGAGATCCGCAAGGACGTCCTGGGGAATTCCTTGGGGGTCCCCCAAATGGTGAAGCCGGATCTCATTTTCCATCAACTCGGGCAGTTCCGATTTGAGAAAGCGTTTGAGCAGCACCCAGAGGGCTTCCACTTCGTGGGGAGGTCTTTGCCAGTTTTCTTTGGAGAAGGCGTAGAGAGTGAGGTAGGGGATTTCGAGTTTGCGACAGCAGCGTACGACTTCCCTCACGGACTTAAGACCTTCTCGATGCCCGGTGATCCGGTTGAGCAGCTTCTGCTTAGCCCAGCGCCCATTGCCGTCCATGATGATCGCCACGTGGCGTGGAAGCTTGTTGAGATCCAGACGATCCATTCAAATTTCCAGGATTTCTTTTTCCTTGGCTGCGTATAGCCCATCGATTTTCTTGATGAAATCGTCGGTGATCTTCTGAATTTCCTCCTGTGCCCGGAATTGCTCGTCCTCGGAAATCTCTTTTTCCTTCTTCAGCTCCTTGATCATCTCGTTGACATCCCGTCGAATGTTTCGAGCGGCCACCTTGGTCTCTTCCGCCATTTTCTTGATGACCTTCACCAGGTCTCGACGGCGCTCCGCGGTAAGAGGCGGGATGTGGATCCGGATGCTCTTCCCGTCATTGGTGGGATTCAGCCCCAGCTCCGACTTCTGGATGGCTTTCTCGACCTCCCCGATGACCGAACTGTCCCACGGCTGAATCACGATGGTCCGTGGCTCGGGTACCGTGATGGTCGAGAGTTGATTCAAGGGGGTGGGCGTACCGTAGTATTCCGCCCGGATTTCGTCCACCAGGGAAATCGAGGCCCTCCCGGTACGCAACCGCCTATACTCCCGTTCGAGGTTTTCCAGGGCCTTGTTCATCCGATCCCGAGCTTCCGCATAGACATCATTCAGCATGACCGACTCCCTCCACTACAGTTCCAATGGGTTCTCCGAGAACGACCTTCCTGATGCTGCCTCGCTCCCTGAGGCTGAAAACCACGATGCGCATGCGCTGGTCCCTGGCGAGAGAAATGGCGGTAGCATCCATCACCCGAAGGTTCTTGCGAAGTACTTCCATGTAACTCACTTGATGGTATTTGACGGCTGTCGGGTCTTTTTCAGGATCGCCGTCGTAGACTCCGTCGACCTTGGTGGCTTTCATGAGGACCTCGGCCCCGATTTCCACGGCCCTGAGGGCGGCGGCCGTGTCCGTGGTGAAGAAGGGGAGACCGGTCCCCGCAGCGAAAATCACCACACGGCCTTTTTCCAGGTGCCGGATGGCCCGGCGTCGAATGTAGGGTTCGGCCACCTCTTTCATGTCGATGGCCGTCAAGACCCGGGTGGGAATGCCGTGCTTTTCGAGGGCCTGCTGCAGGGCCAGGCCGTTCATGACCGTTGCCAGCATGCCTATGTAGTCGGCCGTGGAACGATCCATCCCTTGAGAGGCCCCGGACATCCCGCGGAAGATATTGCCCCCTCCCACAACCAAGGCCACCTGTACTCCCAGTTCCTGGATTTCGCGAATCTCGTCGGCAATAAGGGCGAGCATCCGGGGATCGATCCCGTAGGAACCGGATCCCATCAAGGCTTCCCCGCTTAGCTTCAACAGGATCCGCGTATACCTGGGCTTTAATGTGTGGCTCATGCGACCTCTTCGCAAAGACGGGTCCTATTCCGCACCCAGTTGATATCGAACGAACCGCCGGATAAAGATTTTCTCACCGATTTTGGCAACCAGTTCGTTGAGATAATCCTGAATGGTCTTCTCGGGGTCCTTGACATAAGCCTGCTCCAGAAGGACGACCTCCTCATAGAACTTTCGCATCTTCCCTTCGACCATTTTCTCCAGGATGTTGGCCGGTTTTCCGGTTTCGCCGGCCTGGGCCAGGTAGATCCCCCGTTCACGCTCGATGATGTCTGAGGGGATATCCTCCCTCTGAATCCCCAGAGGACTGGTGGCCGCGATTTGCAGGGCTATGTTCTTGACAAACTCGATGAAATCCTCACTCTTGGCGGCGAAATCCGTTTCGCAATTCACCTCGACCAGGACCCCGATACGGCCTCCCGCATGGATGTAGGCGTGAACCATCCCCTCCTGGGCTTCTCGACCCGAGCGCTGGAGCGCCTTGGCCAATCCTTTCTGACGAAGGAGATCCACGGCCTTTTCCATGTCTCCTCCGGTATCTTGGAGGGCCTTTTTGCAGTCCATCATGCCCACGTTGGTTTTCTCTCTCAACTCTCGAACCATGGAAGCTGTGATTTCCAAGAGATTTCCTCCTCTATGTTTTCCGCCTCTTCGCTCGAAACTCTATTCCAATTCCTCTTGGGGCGCTGGAGCAGGCGTATTGATGATCTCCACCACGGGTCCGCTGGCCTCTTCCATCAAGATTTGCCCCGCCGGCACTTCTTCGAAGATCGGCTCTTCCTTGTCGCCCTGCGCCTGCTGCCGCTCCAGGAGCTTTTCTTTTCCCTCGATACAGGCGTCGGCAATGCGGGATGTGATGAGTCGCACGGCCCGGATGGCATCGTCGTTGCCGGGGATGGGATAGTCGATCATGTCGGGATCACAGTTGGTGTCTACGATGGCCACCACCGGAATCCCCAACCGGTTGGCTTCAGCCACGGCGATGTTCTCCCGGTGAGTGTCCACCACGAAGAGCGCCCCGGGCAATCGGGTCATGTCCTTGATCCCCCCCAGATTCTTTTCCAGCTTCATTCGTTCTTTCTGAAGCTGGAGGACCTCCTTTTTGGGAAACCGATGAATGCTCCCGTCCTCAATCATGGCGTCGAGCTCTTTGAGCCGATCAATTCGAAGCTTGATGGTTTTGAAGTTGGTGAGCATGCCACCCAGCCATCGGTGGTTCACCCAAAACATGCCGGCCCGTTGGCTTTCTTCCTGGATGGTATCGCGGGCCTGCTGCTTGGTGCCCACAAAGAGGACACTCTCGCCCGCCGCGGTGGTTTCTGCGATGAAACGGTAGGCGGTATTGAAGAGCTTGACGGTGCGCTGCAAATCGATGATATAGATTCCGTTGCGTGCACCGAAGATGTAGGGTTTCATTTTGGGATTCCAACGGCGCGTCTGATGGCCGAAGTGAACCCCGGCTTCCAGCAACTGCTTCATACTGACGACGTTCATACAGACCTCCTTCTGGTTGGCCTCCACCCCCCATCCACCCGCCATGGACATCCGGGCACCAAAAGGTTTCGAGGGGTGTGTGGATTTGGTAAATCGTAGTTTCCTAACACGAACCGGTTAGGCGGGCAATACAAAAATAATTCGCGGGAGAGGGGGTGTTACGAGGCTTCTTGTGCATTTCTTCCTTGACATCCGCCGGATCTATTTGTTATGCGTGGTCCAAACGTAAGGAGAAAGGCATCATATGAAGGTGGACTTTCATCGATTCGTATCTGCTTGGCGCTGGTGGTGGAGAACCGGAAGGGAGGAGTGTGCCGACGGGGTTGCGTGAGCTGAACCCTCAGCGTTGAGCGCTGAAATACGGGGACCGTGGGCCGCTCCAGGCCCACGGTCCTTTTTTTGTGCCATTGGGGGATCGTGGGAAAGTTCCTGCGATCCCCTTTCTGTTTTCAGGGGTTTACTTTGGTTTACCTTTCAGGGCGAAGGACTTGACGGCGGATCTGCGGTCCCTTCGTCACAGCAAGGAGTCGAACCATGTTGGTGGTCATGGAACAGGAAGCAACGTCGGAAGAGATCGAAGGGGCCGTCCAGGCCGTGGAAGCCTGCGGCTTTACGGCCCGTCCCGTGCCGGGAGGGCAGCGGGTGGCCATCTGCGTTCTTCACAACCATGGATCCGTGGAACACTCCCTCTTTCTGGGATTGCCCGGAGTCAAGGAGGTCATTCCCGTCACCCGTCCCTACAAACTGGTGAGTCGCGAGTCCCACCCCTCCGATACCGTGGTCCAGGTAGACAAGGTTTGCATCGGAAATGGGTTTCTCACGCTCATTGCCGGTCCTTGCGCCATCGAGAGCGAGACCCAGGCCCTGACCATCGCCGAGCAGGTAAAAAAGGCGGGGGCCCAATTGTTTCGAGGGGGCGCATTCAAACCCCGTACCTCACCCTATGCCTTCCAGGGCCTTGGCGAAGAAGGGCTCGAGATCCTTGCCAGGGTGCGTCGGGAAACCGGATTGCCGGTGGTCACCGAGGCGATGGATCATGAAGTGTTCGATCTGGTGGAAGCCTATGCGGATGTGGTCCAGATCGGAGCCCGCAACATGCAGAATTTCAGCCTCCTGCGGCGGGCGGGACGGTCCCGCAAGCCGGTTCTCCTCAAGCGGGGCATCTCAGCCACCATCGAAGAGTGGCTCATGGCGGCCGAGTACATCATGGAGGGGGGAAATACCCAGGTCATCCTGTGCGAACGCGGCGTCCGCACCTTCGCTCATCACAGTCGCAACACTCTCGACCTTTCCGCGGTTCCCGTGGTCCAGAAGGAAACCCATTTGCCCATACTCGTGGACCCCAGCCATGCCGCAGGCCGTCGCAACCAGGTGATTCCCCTGGGCCGGGCAGCCGTGGCCGTTGGGGCCCACGGTCTCATGGTCGAGGTGCACCACCGGCCGGAGGCGGCCCTGAGCGATGGAGCGCAGTCCCTGTACCCTCATCAGTTCGAGGAGCTCTGTGAACAGATTCGCCCCATTTTCCGAATCTTTCGTCCCGATGGAATCCACGGCCGTTGAGAGGCCGGCCTTTCCAGGGACCGTAGCCGGACAAGGTGTCGAAGAGGTCCCTTGCCGGAGGTTTGAATGGATCACCGGGAAAGGAGAAGCATCCCTTCCGGATCGAAGTGCCGTCCCTTTGAGCCTTGGTATCGGCGTGCTTACAGATTGAAAAGAAACGAACAGGGTTTATGCCATGAGATTGAGACAATTTCCCGACAAGAACGAATTTCTCCAACTGGCCGGGACCAGCAACCTCATCCCCGTGTGTCTCGAGGTCCTGGCGGACACGGAGACGCCGCTTTCGGCACTGGCCAAGGTGTACGAGGGAAGAGGGCCGGTCTTTCTGTTGGAGAGCGTCGAGGGAGGCGAGCGGTGGGGCCGCTACAGCTTCCTGGGGTCCTCGGCCCGGTCTGTGGTTCGGGTCCATCGGGACCGGGTGATCATTCGAAACGGGGGGGTCACGGAGGAAATCCCGCACCACGGCCGCCCGTTCCAGGTGCTCCGGGCATTCATGGAGCGGTTTCGGCCGGCTCTTGTGGCCGGGCTTCCCAGGTTTTGGGGAGGGCTTGTGGGCTATATCGCTTACGAAGCGGTTTCCTTTTTTGAAGCCATTCCTCACGAACTGCCGCCGGAGGTGCCTCTGGCCCATTTCACCATCCCGGGTGAACTCTTCATCTTCGACAACCTCCGCCACACCCTGACCCTGGTTTCCTACGCATTTCTGGAGGATGGTACACCCGAGGCCGCCTATGATCTGGCCCTCGAGAAGATCGAAGGTATGCTGGCGGTACTGGCCAGGCCGCTGCCGAACCGACCAAAAGGATGTACCGATTTCTGCCGGCTTGAACCCCACATCGATCCCGAATCCTTCCGCCGCCAAGTGTCTAGAATCAAGGAATATATTGAAGCCGGGGACGTCATCCAGACGGTTCTCTCTCAGCCCTTCTCCTGCCCGTTCCCCCCCGACCCATGGTGGCTGTACCGCGCCCAGCGCTACGTGAATCCTTCCCCCTATCTCTACTTCCTGCACCTGGACGACACCGTACTTGTGGGATCCTCTCCCGAGGTCATGGTGCGCCTGGAAAACGGGGTGGCCACCCTGAGGCCCATTGCCGGGACTCGGCGCCGGGGAAGGACGGAGCAGGAGGATCGCCGGCTTGCCGATGAGCTTCTCAGGGATCCCAAAGAGAGGGCAGAGCACCTGATGCTGGTGGACTTGGGTCGAAACGATTTGGGCAGGGTCGCCGAGGTGGGAACCGTCCAGGTGACGGACCTGATGGTGGTCGAGCGCTATTCCCATGTCATGCACCTGGTGTCCAACATCCGCTGCGATCTGAAAAACGGGGCCGACGCCTGGGATCTGCTTCAAGCCACCTTTCCCGCGGGGACGCTCTCGGGTGCTCCCAAGGTGCGGGCTATGGAAATCATTGCAGAGCTCGAGAAGGAGCCGCGCGGACCCTACGGGGGAGCCATCGGGTACGTGTCGTTCACGGGAAACATGGATCTGGCCATTACCATTCGAACAGCCTGCATTCAAGGGAATCGACTGGTGGTTCAGGCAGGGGCCGGGATTGTGGCCGATTCGGAGCCGGAAAAGGAACGGCTGGAAACCATCAGCAAGGCCATGGCCATACAAAAGGCCCTGCAGCTCATTTACCAGGGATAGTTCGGGATCGCCCGGCAGGATATTGCCGGGCCGCATTCCCCCAGCCAGGGAGGACGCAATGCTCGTTATGATCGACAATTATGATTCCTTCACCTATAACCTGGTCCAGTATCTCCAGGTGCTCGGAGCCGAGGTCCGGGTGGTGCGCAACAACGTGGTCTCCGTTGCCGAAATCCTGGAGTGGCAACCCAGAGGCATCGTCATCTCGCCGGGTCCCTGCCGCCCGGAGACTGCCGGGATTTCCGTGGCCCTCATTCGAGAGACCACGGGAAAAGTTCCCATCCTCGGGGTTTGCCTGGGCCACCAGGCCATTGCCGTCGCCTTCGGAGGTTCAGTGGTCCGAGCCAGGCAACTCATGCACGGCAAAGTCTCCACCATCCAGGCCGACGGCAAGACAATCTACCAGGGAATTCGCAGTCCGTTCCAGGCCATGCGGTACCATTCCCTGGCTGTGTCCCGCGAGGGTCTGCCCTCCTGTCTTGAGGTGACGGCCGAGTCCGAGGACGGGGAAGTTATGGGTATACGGCATCGGGAACATCCCACCGAAGGGATCCAGTTCCATCCCGAATCCATCATGACTCCCGTGGGAAAACGGTTGCTCAGGAATTTCCTCCATCGAGCAGAGGGATAAAACCTCCGCAAGCGGGAAAGGAAAGGCCATGTTGCGGGAGAGTCTCAAGAGAATCATTCAACGGCAGGATTTGGATGAGACGGAGATGGCGGAGGTCATGAACGAAATCATGACCGGAAATGCCACCGACGCCCAAGTGGGGGCTTTGATGGCCGCTCTCGCCACCAAAGGCGAAACCTTCTCCGAACTGGCCGGTGCGGCCAGGACCATGCGTCGGAAAGCCACACGCATTCAAACTTCGGCGGAAACCGTGGTGGACACCTGCGGAACCGGGGGAGACCATGCGGGAACCTTCAACATCTCGACTACCGCGGCCTTTGTGGTGGCGGGATGCGGGGTCACGGTGGCCAAGCACGGCAATCGTTCCGTTTCGAGCAAGTGCGGCAGCGCGGACCTCCTGGAAGCCCTCGGAGTGCGCCTGGATGTCGAACCCGAGATTGTCGAGGAAGCCGTCCGGAGTGTGGGGATCGGGTTTCTTTTCGCCCCCCTGTTTCACGGTTCCATGCGCTTTGCCGCCCGGGCGCGGAAAGAGGTGGGAATCCGCTCGATCTTCAACATGTTGGGACCGCTCACCAACCCCGCAGGCGCCAACTGCCAGCTACTCGGGGTCTATGCGCCCCAGATGACCGAGATGTTCGCCCAGGCACTCCGGTCACTGGGAGCCCGAAGAGCGTTTGTGGTCCACGGTCTGGACGGACTGGACGAGATTTCCGTGTGTGCACCGACCCGCATCTCGGAACTCAAAGACGGTCTCATCCGTACTTACGAAGTGATCCCTGAACAACTCCTGGGACGTCGGGCCGAACCCGAGGAGCTCCTCGGAGGGGACGCCCGGCTGAACTCCCGGATCACCCTCGAAGTCTTGAGCGGCGCCAAAGGTGCGAGGCGAGACGTGGTGGTGGTCAATGCCGCGGCCGCTCTCATGGCGGCGGGAAAAGCCCGGGATTTTGCCGAAGGCATTCGATTGGCCGAAAACTCCATCGACGAGGGAGCCGCCCTGGGTAAACTGGAAGCCCTGGTCCGGTTCATTGCCGAAAACGCTTCCTGAACCTGTCAACGGATGGGATCGTATGAAACCGGACATTCTTCACAGGATCCTGAAAACAAAAATCGAGGAGGTGGAGACAGCTCGAAAGAATCTGCCCGAAGCCAGTCTCCGCAGGGAAGCGGAGAAACGCCGGGATACCCGCCCTTTCTTCCGGCGCCTCCGGTCTCGTGCTTCACGCCGGGCCAATATCATCGCGGAAATCAAGCGAGGGTCTCCCTCCCGCGGTATCATCCGAGCGGACCTTGACCCGGCCCGCCAGGCAAGACTCTATGAAGAAGGGGGAGCCGCCGCCGTTTCGGTGCTCACGGACTCCTCCTTTTTTCACGGAAAATCCGAGGACTTGGTGCAGGCGCGAGATGCAGTGAGTCTTCCCGTTTTGCGCAAGGATTTCATCCTTTCCACGTACCAGATCTATGAATCGGTCGTTATGGGGGCGGATGCCGTGCTGCTCATCGTCCGCGCCCTTTCACGGGAATTTCTTCGGGACTGCATCGCCCTGTGCCGGGACCTGCCCCTGGACCCGCTGGTAGAGGTCCATTCCGAGGAAGAACTCGAGATCGCGACCTGGGCCGGGGCTTCCTTGATTGGAATCAACAACCGTGACCTGAGGACTTTCAGGACGGACCTGGCCGTGTCCGTCCGCCTGGCGCCGCATCTTCAGCCGGATCAGGTAGGGGTGGCCGAAAGCGGAATCGAGAATCGGCGCCAAATCGAGGAGCTCCTCGATGCCGGAATCTGGAATTTCCTTATCGGTGAAAGCCTGGTTCGATCCGGAGACCCGGTGGAACTCCTGGGCCGGCTTGTGGGACCTTCCGAGGAGAGTTGACGGTTTCGAACCGACCCATGGGATGTCCCCGTATCGGCCCACGCCCCACTACTGCAGCCAAAGCGGGTGCAGCCGACCAGGGTGCCGGCTCCGTCGCTCAAGAGAGGAACATCATGATGAATTCCCAACAGGCATCGGGGAGTCCGCCGAGCGTCCCCTCCCCTTTCCCCCAGGTGAAGGTGTGCGGCCTCAAGACTACGGCGGAAGCAGTTGCCTGTGCGTGCCTGGGGGTGCACGCCATCGGGCTGGTATTTTATCCTCCGAGCCCCCGCTTTGTGACGGATGCCGCGGCACGGGAGATCTGCCGGAACCTTCCCGATTCCGTGGCACGTGTTGGAGTGTTCGTCCAAGAAGGTTTTGACTCGATCCTGCGTCGGGTCGAGGTTTGCGGGATCGACACGGTTCAATTGCATGGCCTTGAAGATCCCGAGCTGGTTCTTCGACTATCCCGCCAGGGCCTCAGAGTCATCAAAGCCCTCTTTGCCGATGGATCCCCGGGGATCGAGGCTGTCTCCTCCTATTCGGCCTCGGCGTTCCTGATCGAATGCCGGGGAGGCCCCCTGCCCGGGGGAAATGCCAGGTCCTGGGACTGGGCTTCTGCCGCTTTCCTGGGAGAACGGTATCCCATCATCCTGGCCGGGGGACTCACACCGGACAATGTCGCCCGCGCCGCAGCCCAGGCCATGCCCGATGCATTCGATGTGAGCTCGGGAGTCGAAATCTCGCCGGGGAAAAAGGACATCCCGAAGGTCCGCAAATTTATGGAGGCCGTCATCCGGACTTCTTCTTCCAGAACCCTTAGGAGGATTTTTCCATGAACCTGAATCCACGACCCCTTGCTCAAACCTTACCTGACCCTCGCGGCCATTTCGGACCTTACGGCGGCCGCTACGTGGCGGAAACCCTCATGCCGGCCATCCTCGAGATCGAGGAGGCCTATGCACGAATAAGGAGCAGCCCGGATTTTCAAGAAGAGCTCCGAAAGCTCCTCGAGGACTACGCCGGGCGACCCACTCCCCTGTTTTTCGCGGGGAGGCTCACAGAGAAGTTCAGAGGAGCCAGGATCTACCTCAAGAGGGAAGATCTGGCCCACACGGGGGCCCACAAAATCAACAACACCCTGGGCCAGGCCCTCCTCGCCAGGTGGATGGGAAAAAGGAAGGTTATCGCCGAAACCGGGGCGGGGCAGCACGGAGTGGCCACGGCCACGGCCGCGGCCCTGTTCGGCATGGAATGCCGGGTTTTCATGGGGACTGAAGACATCGAGCGGCAGGCGGCCAATGTCCAACGCATGGAGCTCCTGGGGGCCGAGGTGGTCCCCGTGAGCTCCGGAACGGGGACCCTCAAGGACGCCATGAACGAAGCCATGCGATATTGGGTGGGCGCCGTGCGCGATACCTTTTACGTCATCGGGTCTGTGGCGGGACCTCATCCCTATCCCATGATGGTTCGCGACTTTCAGAGGGTGATCGGGGACGAAACCCGGGAACAGGTTCTCGACAAAGAAGGACGCCTGCCGGACGTGGTGGTGGCCTGCGTCGGGGGCGGATCCAACGCCATGGGGATTTTCTATCCCTTTCTCGATGACCCCGTGGAACTTGTAGGGGTGGAGGCGGCGGGGCACGGAATTCCGTCCGGCAAACACGCCGCCACGCTGGGAGCCGGGTCCGTGGGGGTTCTCCACGGATCCAAGTCCTATGTCCTGCAGGACAAAAACGGCCAGATCCTCGAAGCTCATTCCATTTCCGCCGGCCTGGATTACCCGGGGGTCGGCCCGGAACACGCCCACCTGAAAGATGTCGGCCGGGCACGGTATGAATCGGTGACGGACATCGAAGCCCTCGAAGCCTTCGAAGAACTCTGTGTGTGTGAGGGCATCATCCCGGCCCTCGAGAGCTCCCATGCCGCTGCCTGGGCCTTGCGAGAGGCCCCCCGGAGATCGCCTTCGGACGTGTTCGTCATCAATCTCTCGGGCAGGGGCGACAAGGACCTGGGAATTGTGGCCGGCAAGCTCCGTGCCTCTCGACGGCAATAGAAAGCAGGAGAAAGGACTTCCAATGGATCGAATCCGGAAAATGTTTCAGGAGCTTGGAACGAAGAAAGAAAAGGCCCTGGTTGGTTTTGTGAGCGCAGGAGATCCGGATATCCCCCGTTCCAGGGAACTGATCCGGTCCATGTGCCGGGGAGGGCTCGACATTCTCGAGCTGGGGGTGCCCTTTTCGGACCCGACGGCGGATGGTCCCGTCATCCAGCGATCCTCGAAGCGGGCTCTCGATGCCGGGGTAAACCTCGCATCGGTCCTGGAGTTGACCGGGGATCTTCGCAGGGATGTTTCCATCCCCATCATTCTCTTCAGTTACTACAACCCCATCCTGGTCTACGGAGCGGATCGCCTGTACAGGGACGCCCTGACGGCGGGGGCCGACGGGTTACTGGTGGTGGACCTTCCCCCCGAGGAATCCGAGGAGATGACCTCCAGGTGGCCGGGAAAGGATCTGTGTCTTATTCGACTCTGCGCACCCACCACTCCCCCTCAACGCATGAAGACCATTGCCCAGGCGGCTTCCGGATTCCTGTACCTGGTATCTATGACGGGTGTGACGGGGGGCAGTGGGTTGGACCTTGAGGAGATCTCCCGTGTGACGGCTTCCCTTCGGGCTTGCGCCGACGGGATTCCAATTTGTGTGGGGTTCGGCATTTCCACGCCCGATCAGGTGAGGGCCGTGGCCGCCCTGGCCGATGGAGTCGTGGTGGGCAGCGCCTTCGAGCGATTTATTGAATCGCACCTCGAGGATCCCGACCCGGCAGAAAAGCTGGGAGCCATGGTTCGGGAGCTCAAGGCGGCTACCCGGCTCTGAAGTCCAAGGTCCCGGAAATCGGGGTCCTAGAGGGAAGCCTGTGCGTCCTGCCGGCTTCGGTAGTGGTGGTAGCAGGCCTTCTTGCCCTCAACCCGGGACCAACTCCTTCGTCCCGGCCCCTCCGATTCAGTGATTGGCCTGGAGAAAACCGGCCAGGCTCGCGGAATCCTCGACATTGAGGGTTGTGACGTTCCGGTTGATCCTTCGCATCAAGCCCCGCAAGACCTTCTTGGGACCCACCTCGACAAAATAGCGGCGGCCCGAGTCTACCAGCCGGTCCATGGACTGTTTCCACAGGACGGGCTTGCAAACCTGGTCGATGAGCTTCCCGGGTGCTTCATCCGCCTTTTGGAGGGGCATGGCATCCACGTTGTGGATCACGGGGATCTTGGGTTCCCGGAACGTGCATTCGTGTACCAGGGGTTCGAACCGTTCCCGGGCATGGGCCATGCACCGACTGTGCCAGGGGCCGCTGACATTGAGCTTGATGCACTTCTGGGCACCCACCTTCGCCCCAAGGGCGATAGCCCTGTCCACCGGTTCATGGGGACCGGTGATCACAATCTGGTCCGGGCAGTTGATGTTGGCTACCTCCACATCGCAGGCAGCGCAGATTTCCCGGATCTTGTCGGGGGCCAGGTCGATGAAGGCCGCCATGGATCCAGGCTCCCGGAGAGAGGCTTCATGCATCAGCTTTCCCCTCCACCGCACGAGTTTCAGGACGTCCCTGAGCCCGAGAACGCCGGCTGCATACAATGCGCTGTACTCTCCCAGACTGTGTCCCGCTGCCGCAACCGGGTAGATCTCATGGAGGTGCAAAACGGTGAGGCAGGCCAAGTTGACCACGGTGATGGCGGGCTG
Source organism: Syntrophobacteraceae bacterium (assembly GCA_018053185.1). Classification (GTDB taxonomy): domain Bacteria; phylum Desulfobacterota; class Syntrophobacteria; order Syntrophobacterales; family Syntrophobacteraceae; genus JAGPLX01. Next base: position 44,969 of record JAGPLX010000008.1, on the reverse strand, counting down.
AACATTTTCGGTCAGGACCAGGACCTCTTCAGGCCCTTCAAAACACAGCCTGGCAACATCCATCTCGAGGATGTCCCCAGCGATAGAGAACAACTCCCGCACCTCGGCATAGTTTTCGAAAAAGTCCCTTCCCATGCCGACATATTGAGATCCCTGACCGGGAAAGAGGAAAACCCACTCTTTCATGCACAAGCTCCTTGCAATGGTGGATGGGCTGTGGACAGCGTTTCGTGGCTCCCCAGATTTGAGCTGGTTTCTATCGGTCTTCCGCCCCTTTTGTCAAGGCACTTGTCGCCCCTTGGCGGAAAGGTCGGCACGCCGGGAATATCGGAATTGGTTTGCCTCCCTCATTTCTTTTCCATCACGACCACGACGGTGAAGATCGAACGGCTCGAAAGCCCTACGCCGTTCACCACCTCGATGAATGCCCCGACGGGGACCTCGTGGTCGGCCCCGATTTTGACCGAAGGCTTCCCTTACCGTGGCTACACCCATCTCGGCGCCACAGCCGGCCGAGATCATGACCATGCGGGCAATCATGGACCCCGCGATCATGGCCGTCCCGGCCACCGAGGGGGAGATCGCCGGCCACGCCCGCTGTGTGAGGATAGACCGGTACCGGTGGACTTGGACAGGTGAAGCGGATGATCGGAAATCATCCGCTACCTTGTTTCGAGGACGCCCTCAATGAACCTTCAAGGCCGACAGGGCCTTCGCCAGGAGATCCGCCTGCTGAGAGGCCAGTTCCGCTGCCCTGCGAACCCACTCTGCGGCTTCTTCCGCCCCCAGTTCCGCAATATCCTCGGCCAGGATTCGGTGGGAATCCACGTGTTCCCGATCATGGCGGATCTGGTGCTCGAGGCGCGCCATCAATCGTTCCTCCCTTGTGAGGGGACGGGTCCCTTCTTGATACGATAGATCGTCGAGAAAGGTCGAAATCCCTCCATGGCGACCATGTTGACCATGTAAACCATAGGTTTGACGGCACATACGACCTCCTTCCTGGATGAATGCCTTGGAGCCTCACCCCGCGAGGCTTTCAAAAAAGAAAGCGGCAGGCCGTTTCCTCTTTTCCAGCCTAAATAACTTTCAAGGCGGCCCTGTTCCGGGATTTCTCGATTTCAACAAAAAAGCCAGAGAGGTAGGCGGGTTTTCCCGCACAAGCCTTCTTGGCTTCGTTCGGCTGGATGATTTATCCTTTTCGACCAGTTGCAGTGCCGCGCAATTCCATTGCGCATTGACCTTTTTCATAGGCTGTGGACGCCTCCGAGTCAAGAACAAAGATGGCTGAGAACCGTTCGGAGGTGGTCCAGCCAGACGTCCACCACCTCAGGATATTCCGCCGTCCCCTTGAGAACAGCCTCGCAGGCGATTCCTTTCTTCGTGAGTATGGATTTCCAGCTGTCCGGCTCGTCCCCCGCCATATCGTTCAGGGCATGGTCTCCCGCCACAGCCATGAAGGGCATGAGAATGACCTTCCTCACCTTCTTTTGTTCGAGCCTGGGCAGGATGTCTTGCAAGGAGGGATACCCCTCGACGGTGGCCACAAAAACGTTGGGGTCGAGTTCTTCGAACACCTGGTTCATGGCCGAGTATATGGCGTCAGCGGGATGATGTCTGCTCCCGTGTCCCATGAGCAGTACGACATCTTCCGGTTTTCTGGTGGAAGGGATGTGCCGGATCATGGCTTTGGCCACCCGCACCATGTCTTCGTGGGAGGAGAGCAAGGGCCGTGCCACAAGGATTCGGTCGAATCCCCCGGTCATCTGCCCGAAAAGGCGGGAATTCGCCTGGAGGTCGTGGAATTCCTCGCCCGGGATCGTGTGCAGGGAGAGGACCCCCACGTGGGTGGTACCTTCGCTCATGAGCTTAGCCAAGGCCGTCTCGATGGAATCGATGATCTTTCCCTGCCCGGCCAGTTTTTTTCGCACGATGGCCGAGGTATAGCCCCAGCGGACCTCGACTCCCGGAAACTCTTGTTTCACCCTCGCTTCGATCTGGTCCAAGGCTTTTTGTGCCTCCGGAACCGTGGTTCCAAAGGCTGCCAGCAGAACGGCCTTCCTGGCGACCCGCTTTTCTCCGTGGTCTGCAAAGGTGTTGAATGCCGCCAATACCATTCCAAGAACCAGCCCCCATGTTGCCCATTCCTTGATTATCATTTGGCTCTCCCTTCTCCCTTTGCTTTACATGATGGGAAAAGACGCAGCAAAAAAATCCTCCACGCCCGAAGCCCGGAGGATTGCACCCTGATTTCCTTAGGTCCTTTCGGGAAGATATCGAAAAGTTCCTCGTCTCGATACCCCGTGCGGCAACATGCAGGTATTCCCACTCACGGATCTTCCTACTCTCCGAACCTTCCCGCCCTGCGGCGGCAGGGCAGCGGCCTCACCGGATTTCGTCCCCGTTCACAGCGGCTGGACCGTCCCCCAATTTCACGGGATTCCCTTTTGAACATCTGGGTACCTGTTGCCGATCATGTGCACACCCCACCCCTTTTATCGGACGACCAGGGTCGCGTCAATGGATATTCGCCAGAGGTTGTGGAGAACGAAGGCGGGCAAAAAGTTGTCCCCTTGTGTTCATTTGGTGATACTATAACGGCCTGCACTTGGGCTTTCAAAAAGGCGACAAAGGATCGTGAATCGATGAGACGGGAGATAATGTCATGAATGTGAAATGGCCGTCCTTTCTTCTGGTTGGGCTGATCTTGCTCCTCCTGGGGTTCTGGGTCCATCAGAGGGTATACTGCTCGCAGACGCCGTTGGTCGTCATTCAGTCCGGTACGGAAAAGGCTCTCGATATTCTCCACAGCTCGAAGGCCGGCCAGGCTCCCTCCCTGAAGGCAAGAAAAGGCGAAATCCTGAAGATTGTGGACGAATATTTCAATTTCCACGAGATGGCCAAACGAGCCCTGGGTAGACCATGGAAGGAACAACCCCCCGAGAAACAAAAGGAGTTCGTGGAGCTTTTCAAGCAGTTGCTCTTCAATTCCTATGTGGATAAGGTGGAATCCTATACAGGAGCCAACGAACGGTTCGCCTACGATGAGGAGAAGATCGAGGGGGATTATGCCCTCGTCAAAACGCGGGTGCTCGGGTACAAGGACAGCGACGTTCGCGTGGACTACCGCCTCAGGTTCGATGGGGGTACCTGGAAGGTCTACGATGTGGTCGTCGAGGGCATCAGTCTGGTCAACAACTACCGCGAGCAGTTCAGTTCCATTCTCACGAACGAATCTTTCGACAGTCTGCTCAAACGAATGCGCCAAAAGCTGGAAGGGCAGTCCTAGTACAGCTGGGAGGGGCTGTGAGTCCGGCCCCTGCAACCAGCGGAGAGGAGGGCTGTGCTCCAAAGGTGCCGGGGATGAATTTTGCCGTACCGCCCGAAGCCCGGATCCGCATGGTGCTGCCAAACGCACGGTAGGCTGTCGAGCGGGTCGATCGGAACGATGCCAACCACGCTCGGGACTCCGAAACCGAAAAGAATGGGGACCACCTTCAAGGGGGGATTCACTCTCCTGCCCGCCCGCCTTCGAGCAAGGAACCTGACGGGGGCTCGGAGCTTACGATCCAGCAGGATATCCCGGTACAGTCGTTGGGGGTGACGGGGCTTGCCCCATCCAATTCGGGGAAAGAGTGAGAGCTGGTTTGCAATCCTCGGCGGGTTCTCTCCGGGGAGGCTCCCTGTCGTCTCTTCTCCGTCAGGCAGGATTTGTCACGAAGAACGCCGGGAACTCATCTCCCGGCACGTGAGTTGGAATGAGTTCAGACAACGAAGGACACAGGCAGAGACTGCGGGAAAGGTTTCTCGAAAGCGGCCTGGACGGCTTCCACGATCACGAGGTCCTGGAATTCCTTCTCTCCTTCGCGATTCCGAGGAAAGACGTCAAGCCCGTGGCCAAGAACCTGCTCGGGGAATTCAAGACCCTCTCCGCAGTGCTCGATGCCTCTCGCGAGCGCCTCGTGCAAGTGGAAGGAATGGGCCCCTATTCGGCCGTCTTCCTTTCCTTCCTGCCGCGGCTCGTGGAACGTTATCAGCGGGACCGATGGAAAGACAACCCCGTTTTTTCCTCGACCCGGGATGCGGTCGGCTACCTTTCTTCCCTCCTCGGGACGGAACGCACGGAGGTGTTCTATGTCCTGGCCCTCAACAGCAGGAATTCCCTCATTGCCAGAGAAGCCGTTCAACGGGGCAGTGTGAACCGCGCAGCTGTATTCCCCCGTCAAGTGGTGGAGGTGGCGCTCAAACACCGAGCCACGGCCGTGATTCTGGCCCACAACCATCCCGGCGGAGATCCGACCCCTTCGGCTTCCGATCGGCAGTTGACCCGGAGGCTCAAAAGGATCCTGAACGATTTGGACATCCTGGTCCACGACCACATCATCATTGGCGGTCCCAAGTACTTTTCCTTTGCGGAACAAGGAGAACTCGAATGACCGGCGAGATGGAAGCCGTCCTGGTAAAGGAAACCGGCGCCAAGGGCGACTGGAACGTGCTCAAGATCGGTAAGATGCCCATTCCCTCTATTCGTCCGGAGGAAGTCCTGGTCCAGGTGGAGGCCTGCTCCGTCAACCGAGCGGACCTGCTCCAACGCAGGGGACTGTATCCACCTCCTTCGGGGGCCTCCCCCGTTTTGGGCCTGGACTTTGCGGGAACCGTAGCGGAAGTGGGTCCCAAGGCATCGGGCTGGAAGAAGGGGGACCGGGTGTTCGGGATTGTGGCTGGGGGCGGCTATGCTCGTTACGTGGCGGTACACAAGGATCACCTGGTGGCCATCCCGGAAAACCTGAGCTTTGTGGAAGCAGCCGCAGCGGCCGAGGTCTTCTTCACGGCGCACCTCAATCTGTTCGAGGAAGCCCGTTTGCAGGCCGGCGAGACCCTGTTCCTTCACGGAGGCGGCAGCGGAGTGGGGACAGCCGCCATCCAACTGGCCAGGCAAGCCGGGGCCGCCGTCATCACTACCGCGGGCGGCCGAGAAAAGATTCAACGGTGTCTCGAGCTGGGAGCTTCCTTCGGCATTAACTACAAAGAGGAGGATTTCGCCTCCCGGGTGATGGAATTCACGAAAGGCCAGGGAGTGGACGTGATCCTGGATTGGATCGGGGCACCCTATCTTCAGAAGCACATTCGGATCCTGAGGACTGGAGGAAGGCTCGTGCTGATCGGCCTCATGGGAGGAAATACCGGCGACATCCACCTGGCGCCGTTGCTCACCAAGAGGCTTCGCATCATCGGGTCCGTCCTGCGGACCCGGTCCGTCCCTGAGAAAGCGGCCCTGACGGCATCGTTCAAGGAGAAGGTGCTTCCGCTCCTGGCCTCTGGAGCGGTGCGCCCGGTCATTCACGCGGTTTATCCCTTCGAAGCCGTCGAGGAAGCTCACCTGGTCATGAAGTCCGGTGCGCATTTCGGCAAAATCGTCCTGTCCTGGCAGAAGTGAGTGGAGGGGATCCTTGTCCGCCGAATGGATATCGTTGAAACAGGTGGCCTTCGTTCGAAACCGGAGGAGGATCCTGGATGGAATCGATTGGGAAATTCGACCTGGAAATCACTGGGTAGTACTGGGAGCCAACGGATCGGGTAAAACCACCCTTCTGCAGATCCTGGCCGGCTACCTCTGGCCGACCGAGGGAACCATCACCGTTCTCGGGGAGCGCTTCGGTCACACGGATCTCCGGCAATTGCGCAAGAAGATCGGGTGGGTGGGTTCTTTCCTCGAGATGCAAATCCCTTCCGATCAAAAACCCCTGGATCTCATCGTCAGCGGAAAGTTCGCTTCCATCGGCATCTTCGAGACTCCCAGCCGGGAGGACTATGAAGTGGCGCGCCACGTTGCCTCGATGCTCGGATGTGAACGAATTCTTCATTCCCCTTACGGGGTTCTCTCCCAGGGAGAGAAACAGCGGCTTCTTATCGCCCGGGCCCTGGTCCACCATCCTCGGCTTTTGATCCTGGACGAACCCTGTTCGGGCCTGGATCTCGCCGCCAGGGAAGATCTCCTTCGAACCCTGGACGAGATGGGCCGAGCCGACGATGCTCCCACCATGATCCTCGTCACCCACCACCTGGAAGAAATCACTCCCGTCTTTTCCCGAGTGCTTCTCCTCAAAGAAGGCCGCTGTGTCGAGAAAGGGGCCAAAGAGGCACTTTTATCCTCGGAGGTCCTCGATGCGGTCTTCGGCATTCCCCTTGACATTCACCAGGCACGGGGCCGCTATTGGGCGGGCATGCGCTTTGACGGCGACTCCCCGCGGTCCGCTCCTGGATTCCGTCGCAAGGGCATGGGATCAAAAGTGGATGATGAGGGAGGTGAAGAGGGTGTGTTCGGATACGTCTTGAGATAGCTTCTGAGGTCGAACGATCGAGCTGCCCACATCCATTCCCAGTCGAACCTGGTAGGCGATGTCCAGGATGTAGCGGCCGATCCCGATCCCGGAACCGAGGCTGAAACCGAAATAGGGGTCCGATCCCCCCTCGGCCGGGGCAGGATCGTAGAAAAATCCCCCGCGAAGGGGAATGACCATGTTCGGGCGGATAAAAAGGCGCTCGAACCCCACGTGCACCTGGGTGGTGGCATCGATGTCGGATTTTCTCCGAGGCAAACCGCTCACGGCGGAATATTCCTTCCCCCGAGCATCCCGGTAGAGAAAATCTTCCCATTCGGTCCGATAGACGTCCAAAGCCACCGTCAGACTGTCGGAAAAACGGTAAGCCACGCCAAGGCCGTAAGACATGGGCATATCGAGTTCTTCATCGAAGGCCTCAACGTGCCGATGGGCGGCATTGGGAAAAAAGCGCATGAGCGAGGTGGTGCGGTGGGTTATGTCCGCGGTGAAGGGGGTTTTGAGCACCCCGCCGAGACTCAAGTGGTCGGTGATGTTCCAAAGCACTCCCACATTGGCGTTCCAGCCGCTGAACCTGTAGCGGTTGCGAACATATTGGTCCACCGTGTGAAGGTGCCCTACCACATCCCTCACTCGGTTGTGGGTCCGAATGACCTGCTCCCATCCGTTGGAATAGAGAAAATCCTCCCAAAGGTTTAGGGTGCATCCAACGGAAAAGCTGGGGAGGATCTGAACGCCCCAAGCAAACCCAAGGGCGTAAAGCCCGCCACCCTGATCCACACTCCAGGTCTGTTTCAGGTCCTTCCCCCACAGCCGAGTGTTCCATTCCCGACTGAAGTCGTACAGGTGCTGATAATTGAGGGATACCACCATGTTGTGGCCGGCCACCACGAAAGGACAGGCCGCACTCAGGTAGTTCAGCCCGGCCTTGGAAACACTCTGGTCTCCCGAGGCTTCGGGATGCTTCCGAAAGGAATTGTCCTCCGTTCGGAAGAAGGCCTCGCCCACCACGGAAACCTCGGGCCGTTCGAGCTGGGTGAGCCCTGCCGGGTTCCAAGAAGCCGCTGTGGCGTCATCCGCCACCCCGATGAAGGCGCCTCCCATTCCAAGAGCACGGGCCCCCGAGCCGACCGGATTGGGGGAAGAAGCGATTTCCGCGCTTTGAAGGTCCTGACCCCGGACCTTTCCACCCGGTCCTATCATGGCTGCAAGGAAGACGAGCAGCCCCCAGAAGACCACCCACGGCCACCGGCTGTCTCGATGGCCTCGATACCCCCTACGACCGCTTTTGGAGGCACCTGTGGTCGAGGATCGACCTCCAGCGAGAAAGGATGGAATGGGCTTCCGTGCGCTCACGGCCATCGACTTTCTCCCGATGGAGCTCAAGATCGCGTCATGGAGAAGTTTTTGGTCTTGGTTGTCCCCGACTGAAGAGTGATTTTCAGGCCGACCTTCTTGTATCCCGCTTTCTTGGCGGTCAGAGTGTAGGTGCCCGCAAGGTCCCCCAGGAGGTATTCTCCCTTGGACCCGCTTGAAACCGGGGGCGCATTGCCGTCGGTGGTGATTTGGACCCCCTCGAGGGGCTTACCGCTGGCGGCATCCGTCACAATTCCGCTGATGAAACCCGTTGAGATCGGCATATCGAGTTTCCTTTCGAAAGAGTGCCGGACTCGATCCCCCATCGTCCCTGGACAAGGGGGCCGTCACTGGGTGAGGATTTTTTGAAGTGGTTCGATGATTCGGGATGAATCCCCTCGAGCCAATTCCACGTGAGACACCTGTTCCTGGACCGCCTGGACCTGCCCCCACCCCAGCACTTCCACATCCGCTCCCAGCAAAGCGCCGGTGAGAGGATGCCGGATGGGTTCTCCCTCCCGGAAAACCACGACCCTCATGCCTTTTTTGAGACGGCTGTCTTTTCCCAGGTCCACCGTCAGGCGACCGTCCTTCACCTGGAGAACGGTTCCTTCCAAGAGGGGCACTTCATCACAGAGCTTCAACACCAGGCCTTGGCTGAGCTGATGTAGGCTCTGCAAGGCGGTTTCTTCCCCATAAACATCCACGGCGGCAATAATCAATGAGGTTTCCGTGTCCACCAGCCGCAGAAAGACCTCGACCGATTCCCCCTTTTCAAGGACGGTTCCCATGAGAACACCGCCTGCGGCCAGGATCTTCCCGACCCGGATCGCCTTGTCGGAATCGGCAAGCGCGCTCCCAGCCAACTTCTGTTCCCGCAGGATCTCTTCCAATCGCCGGCGCTCGACCAGGGCAAACCTGCCTCGCTGGACCAGGTCACCAAGGATCAGCTCTTCGAGGGTATCTCCAGCGGTTCCTCGATCCTCCCGGTTTTTCGCCAGGGGGAGCAATGCCACGGGCAGGCGGGACCCAATCTCCCGCACCTTCTGAAGGCGGCGATGAAAATGCACCGTCTTTTCGGCCCGGTTCCCATCCTTGTCCCAGGCCTCGATTTGGAAGGAATTGCCCCCTTCCTCGAGGGAAGCCAATTGGGAGAAATGCACGCTTTTTCCGACCCCGCGTGGCATGGGGCGGCCGTTTAGGCGAACCTCCGCCACTCCCGTCTCATCCCGGATACTTCCCTCGAGGTAGATTTGATCGAGAAATACCGTCTGCTCGGCGGACCAGTGGCGCACTTCGATGATAGGGGGAATCATGTCTTTGCCGTTTTGAAAATCTCCCGCAAGAGCAAGAAGGGGGATCTTTCCGCAAAACGCCGTGACCTTCCGGTCCATCGAGAAACCCACGTTCAGAAGGACTTCCGCCCTCGTTTCGTTTCCCACCTGGTCCCAAGCTTCCACCAGTACTCGGTCCATCCTCGAAGTTCGGGGGAGGATGTGGTCCAGCCGAACCTCCCTTCCCGGTGGAATCGGAATCGGTTGACCGTTCACCCGGACTTCCCCAAGCTCGGCATCGTCGTGAATGAAGCCCCGCACCCGGAGCTCCCGGGATTTCATTCCCGAGGCCGGAGACGGTTCGTCGAGGCTGATGGTCGGCCCCTCCACATCGAGGTATATCTGTCGCTCCAGCCGGGTGGTCTTTCCCGCCAGGTTGGATGCCTCGACCACAATGGGATTTGGGCCCGGACGGAGTGACACCTGTCCGTGAAAGGGGACCTCCCGGGCCGCCAGGTCCAGGCGGACAGGCTGTTGATTGACGGTGATTCGTTGAACGTAGTGAGGATCTTTCACCAGGCCGGTCACCAGGATCGAGGAACTTCTCACCCACTGGTCCGCATCCGGCGCGGACAGGAAAATCTCGGGAGGAGGCACCGGTCCGGCCTCCTCCTGGATGAGTCTTTTCCGGGTTGAATCCAGGTAGAATTCCGCCTTGGCGGATTTTTCGCTCCGAAGAGATTCCTCGAGCTCGTGCACAGCCTCCCCGTAGCGTCCCTGGTGAAAGTAGACAATCCCCAACTCCCGGTGGGGGAAGTAGTCTAGGAAGTGCATCCCGTAGGTCCTTGCCCGCCTTCGGTCTTCGCTCCGCAGCTCCACGGCGCGTTTCAGGTCCGCTTCCGCCTCCCTCCAGGCTCGAGCCTCCCCGTAGGCGATCCCGCGCTGATAGTAGTTCCACCAGCGCCCCCGAAAGGTTCCTCTCATGAGGGTCGGGGTTTTAGGGTCGGTGGTTCCGAACTTGACCAGGGTCCCGGTTTCGCAAGCCAAGAGGCCACAAAGGAGAAAGGCGGCAAACAAAGCTTGGAGGAAACGAGCCGCCATCATTCCACTCCCGAGGGCGGGAGCTCTTCCACCCGCCATCCCGGCCGGAGTTCTGCCTCAGAGGGAGATGGAACGGCGGTGCTTGAATCCGCCGAAACCTCCCGAACTACCAGCTCGATTCCCTTCCCTTCCCGTTCCACGACCCTCATGCGAGTATCGGGCCTCAACCCTACCAAGCTTCCCCCGTCCAGAAGGACCAGGGAACCCTGGACCTCCTGGATGCGGCAGCGAAGAGGATAAGCCGCGAGGAGACGCTGCTGCAGCTGTCGGGATATCTCGCGGACCGCATCGAAAGGAGCCTCATTGCGAGGGAGGATCCCGCTTGCCGTGGCCGCCACCCGCGTGGTTTCCGTATCCACCGCCCGAAGGTTCACCTGGACCTGTCCCTGGTGGCGCACCAGGGATCCTGTACAAAGAATTCGGGCCGATAGGATCCTTCCTAGGCGAAGGGCGCTCTGAGGGTCCGCCAGCTGGGAGCTGCTCAAGCGGAGTTCCTCGAGGACCCGTTCCAGCAACGCTCGCTCCACCATCTGAATGCGACTGGATTCAGCCAGCTCCCCCGCAACCAGCTGGGAGAGGAACTCGTCCTCCCCTTCCCGGGGAGCCGGTTGGCCCCGCGGCTCCAGGTCCAGAAAACACAAAGACAAAGGTCTCGGGGTCCATTCGTCCATTACCGGAGCCGGGCCCCCTTTCTCCTGCCGTTGGAGCAACTCGGCCACCAGGACGTCGATCCGCTTTTTCCGTTCCTCATCCTGCTGAATTTCCTTCTCCCGGCGGCACCTCTGATACAGTGCCAAATTGACTGGCTCGTCCGAGTTGATGAAAGTCCCTCTCTCGTAGGCTGCCACGGCCGCGTCGAGCTTTCCCGACCGCTCGAGGGCCAATCCCTTGGCCGTATATGCCTGAAGAAAGGACGGGTCCGCATCGAGGGCCCGATCGAACTCCACCACGGCCTGGTCCGGAAAACCCTGCTTCATCAGGATTCGCCCGAGCCCCAGGTGCACTTCCGCCCTCTGCCAGGATTGCAGCGCCTCCACGGACAGGGCCTTCCGGAAGGAAGCCTCAGCCTCATCGAGGTTACCCTCGACAAGGGCAATCCAGCCTGCAAGGACCAGCAGGTAGGGGCTATCGGGGTTCCTGGATCGAGCCGATTCCCAAGCCGCCCGGGCCTCTTCCACACCTCCCGATGCCA
>JAGPLX010000008.1:14481-33605 GCA_018053185.1 Syntrophobacteraceae bacterium | reverse complement strand
CCTTTTCGGGCAAGGGAGAGGAGCCGTCCCGTCTCGAACTTGCCGTCGGAAAGGAAAAAACCGCTGAGAGAGGGATCCGACGGATCGTAATCCGCATGACCGGCAAAGTGGAAAAGATCGGCCTTGGGCAACTGGCTCTCGATGAAGGCACAGGTGGCCTCCCGGCCTTTGAGAAACACCTTCATCCCGGAGATATCGGCGCGGGTGAACACCTTCCGCACGGAAATCCCTTCCGCCCCGGCGGCTGCCAGGTCTCCTCCCGGGTCCGCCACGATCAGGACTCGAAGCGAGGAGGGGTTCGATTTTCTCGCGGGGACGTCCGAGGCTGTCGGGAGGGGGACTGTTCTTCCCATGCCGTACTTGAGGCAGAAGAAGGTTTCTCCGTCGTGTAGCAATTCCCAGGGGACGTGAACCAGGGATGGGTCTATCCGGCAAAGAAGGGTATCGGGTGCGAGATCGAGGATCAGCGAGGCCAGGTCGTGAGGAACGAGAACTTCACGGAGGTTTGCCCCCAGGTCCTTCAGACCTCGAACCTGTTCCCTGGAAACCCTTCCCCTTGAATCCACTTTCTCAAGACACCGGTCGATTTCTTCCACCAGGTCCCGGATTTCTTTTTCCCGGAACGGAATACGGTAGATTCTGGATTTCCCGCCATCTTCTTTACCCCAGGCGACATCGATGCGAACGTCCTCGTCCTCGAGGGTGAAGGCAAGGCTAAGCGGGCTTTCCTGGCGGTCCAGCAGCGCCGTTTCTCTTGGGATGGTTCGCCTGGCGTCCGGCTCCCGGCAAGGGTCCCACAGGATGCGATATACATCCATGGGCTGAGCCTTCCCCTTGAGGGTTTTGACGCCTGCGTATTCGTGGGAAACTTCCTGGGACTGGCGGATGGCTTCGGCAAAGGACGAGGAGATGAGAATGTCTCCCCCTTTCGCCAGGGAACAGAGCCGAGCCGCTGTGTTGGGGACATCACCATACACGTCCGTTTCCTCAACGAATCCCAGCCCCCAGTGCATGCCGATCTTGATCCGGACCTGGTCTGCGGGCTCTCTTTGCCGGTTCTCCAAAGACACCCTGCGCTGCATTTCGGCTCCTGCCAGGGCGGCCTGGACTGGGTCCTCGAAGGAGATCATCCAGCCATCTCCCAGGGTCTTGAGGATTCTGCCTCCGTGATCTTCAACAATGGGCCGCAGAAGGTCATGGTGGCGCTGAAGCATGAGCCGACCCGCAAGGTCCCCCCGCCTTTCGAAATAATCCGTGGAGGCCGCAATATCGGTGAAAACCACGGCGATGAGCCTCTGGAACCGATCGCGGATGGCCTGGTCCAGTTCATCTTTTTTGCGCAGGAATTCTTCGATGGATGGGGCGGGTTCGTCGGAGCGGCTGTTTTCAGGGGGATCGTGGACCTTCATGGGGATCCATCCTCCCATCCTCGTCCCCTCACCAGGTGGTGGATGCTTCCACCTTCCCTAGGGGGATCCGTAGGGTCCCTCTCGACTTCAAAGGTGGGTTCGATCCATTTCCCCCCTTACTCAGGAAGGGGCGGAAAGGTTTTCCTTTACGGGTGAAAAGCGCACCGTCCGTTTATGGGACCGCCGGGCGGAACGGACGGGAAACCAGGGTTGCTTTGTTCCCAAGCCCCCAGGGAGGAACCGGGAATTCGTCGCTCTCCTGAGACGCTGAATCCTTCGATGATCGAAACCTTGAACGGTACATGGAACCATCTACCTCTTGGTGAAACTTTTTAGCAGAGTCCCGCTCCCCGATCAAGGATCGAAATGATGGGAAGGCTCCAGGCATGAAGTCCATGCCGGGCAGACAAGACGGGCAGCGCAATGTGGTGTCCTTTGCCTCGGAGGAGCCCTTTCGCCTCTCGCCCGTACTTGGGACGCATCGATTTTTTCCCCTGTCGCGGGGCGGATCCATCGATATTACAAATTGGACCCATCAGCCAAAGACAGGTATAGGCTACGGTGTTTCCGTCAGCCGAGACCATCCCGCTCGACCCTGGATCGATCCCGTCGGGGCTTGTGCACCGCACACCGGGTGCAAAAGGGCTGAGCGCCTCAAACGAACGGCGGTCATCGGGCGTTGTCGTCTTGGGGGACCGGATGCGGAGGCACCGGCATGGGGATTTCGAAGCCCCCCAAAGGGGAGGATCCCAAGAGATCTCTACCATGCCTGTATGTCCGGTGACGGGGAAGGGATATTGCCCGGGAAGCCGGGAAATCATCGGAGAATCTCACGTGGAGAAGTCATGCTGGGAAACAGGGGGCTCGGAGACAATGTGGAAATGGAATGCCTTCAAGAGGATGGCGCGGATGCCCACGCAATCCGGGAGCCGGCCCGCCTTTAATCTCAGGACGGAGAATGATGAAACCTGCTGAGGAGACGAACGTGGAGAGAACAAGGAATCCTTTTGCGACGCAAACGGGCATCATTCTGGTGGGAGTGATCATCGGAGCACTGGCCGCCCTGCTCCAGAAGCTGGGCAATCCCGGCAACATGGGCATTTGTGTGGCTTGTTTCGAGCGGGATATCACGGGCGCACTGGGGCTGCACCGGGCCGAGGTGGTGCAGTATCTCCGGCCGGAAATTCTGGGCTTTGTCCTGGGTTCGTTCGGTGCGGCCCTGATGGCTCGGGAGTTCAAATCAAGGGGGGGGTCGGCACCTTTTGCTCGATTCATACTGGGAATGACCTCGATGATCGGAGCACTGGTTTTCCTCGGCTGTCCTTGGCGTACCCTGCTTCGCCTTGCCGGAGGCGACGGCAATGCTCTGTTTGGGTTGGCAGGGTTGGTGGTCGGGGTTTGGATCGGAACGATCTTTTTCAAGCAGGGTTACAGCCTGGGCCGCACCTCCAGGCAAAGCTTCGGGAACGGCCTGCTCTTGCCCCTTTTGGTTGTAGGCCTTCTTCTGCTCCGTTTTATCTACCCTCCCATCGAGGGCCAGGCCCTAAGCGGAGTGCTTTTCTACAGCGTGAAAGGACCTGGGGCGGCACATGCACCGCTTTGGATCTCCCTGGGAATCGGCCTGGTTGTGGGTGGTATCGCCCAGCGCAGCCGTTTTTGCACCATGGGGGCGCTTCGTGACCTCATTCTCTTCAAACAGGGGCATCTATTTTCCGGTTTTTTGGCCCTCCTGGCAGCCGCATGGCTGACCAACCTGGTCGTCGGCCAGTTTCATCCCGGCTTCGAGAAACAGCCGGTGGCCCATACGCAGGCCTTCTGGAACTTTGCGGGGATGGTCGTAGCCGGTCTCTCATTTGCGCTGGCTGGGGGGTGCCCGGGACGCCAGTTGTTCATGGCCGGTGAAGGGGATGCCGACGCAGGGGTGTTCGTTTTTGGAATGATCGCAGGAGCTGCCTTTGCTCACAACTTCAGCCTGGCCAGTTCGCCCGCCGGTATCGGACCCCATGGCGCGGCTGCTGTGGTGGTGAGCCTTTTCTTCTGTCTGGTGATCGGCCTGAGCAACATCCGGCAAGTTCGTGCTTGAGCCGGCAAAGGAGAACGACATGACAGACACTGTGGATACCAGGGGCCTATCCTGCCCTCAACCGGTTTTGCTGACAATGGCTCGCTTGAAGGAGAAGGGGAGTGGTGAGATCGAGGTCATCGTCGACAACGAGGTGAGTCGGGAGAACGTCAGCCGCGCTGCTCAATCTCAGGGGTGGAAGATTCGAGAAGAGCAACGAAAGGGAGACGACTGCCATCTATTTTTGAGTCGTTGAAGGGACCGTGCCGTGACCTGGAAAAGGATCGTAAATTTTGCCGCAGATCTTTTCGGAGATCGAGAACGGCAAGGAGACGGCCGACCTGGCCGCAATCTCTCCGATAAAGGCATACTGGTTTTTCATCATACCAGTGAGGTGATAAGGGCGGAATCTCTTCTCAAGGACGCCGGCTTAAGCGTGTCGGTGAAAGGGCCGCCTCCCGACCTCCGCACGGGATGTGACCTGGTGATCGAATTCCCCCTGGTTGCACGGCTGAGAATCTCGGTCGTGCTTGACAGTGCGGGCATCCATCCCCTAAAAGTATTGCCTTTGCAGGACCTGCTTCTCGAACCCGTGAGCCTGTACCAGGTCAAAGACTTCGGGGACTATCTCATGGTACGCGCAGCCAATATGAAAATGACTATCGACAAAAGAGACCTGCAAATTGTGAATGTCTCCGGCGGAGGCTGCCCGGATGTGCCATATTTGGCCGAAAACCTTGTGGGAAAGAGCTTGGGGGATGCTCCCCCGCCCCGGAGCCTGGGACATACCCTGTGTGGATATGCTTTACAGCTTGCCTATGAGGAACTCTTGAGAAGATGTCCTGGTTGATTGTCGGAACGATCCCCCGGGAGGATTTCCCCCTGTACGAAGGTCCCTGCCGATTCGCGGACGGCCGCCTGCACCTCGACGGGCACATCCTGCCCATCGCACGCGGCACCCCCGCACTTCTTGCCGCGGCATGCATAACCTCCCGCATCCTGGGGATCGAGCCTCCACGAACCCTTCTTGGCGGAGATATCGGGAGGGGCGAGGGCTCGATCCAGGTCTATCAACACCTGGCCAAGAACCTCCCTGTCCTCTCGCCGGAGCTGCTGGTCTACCACTACCTGCTACCGGATGTGGACTGGCACAATCGAGTCTATTTGAACATCGAGGAATTGGAAAAGAGGCCGCTTTTGGTCGCCGACGCGGGGTACATGTACGCGGCCAAGATGAGTGGTTTTGCATCGGGCTACGACCTGTTCACCCCCGATGCGGGGGAGCTTGCTTTTCTTGCCGACGAAAGAGCGCCCCACCCGTTCTATACCCGGGGTTTTCTTCTGCAGGAGGAAGAACGGGTGCCCGATCTTATCCGGCGTGCCTACGAACACGAGGACGCCTCCCGGTACCTGTTGGTCAAAGGACGATGCGATGTCGTAGCATCGCGGGAAGGAATCCTCGATGAGATCGGGGACCCCTGCGTGGAATGCCTGGAACCCGTGGGCGGTACAGGGGATAGCTTGACCGGCATTGTGGGGGCCCTGATTGCAGGCAAATACCCCATCCATCGAGCCTGTTCCCTGGCAGCAAGGATCAACAGGGTGATGGGCCGCCTTGCAGGAGCCACCCCTGCCTGCTCGATCGAAAGGTTGCTTCGCTTTTTGCCGGAGGCAATCGATCATGTTTCCATGGGTTCGACAAAAGGGATTGGATGAGCCCGCCCCAGCCGGCATGATCAGACATCCGCTCACCTTGCTTCCCTAAAAATAGGCTTTGGGCCAAGGATTCCCCGAGGTTTTGTAAGCACAACCCCCAATTCACCGGGAGTTCAACGGGAATTGCTGCCCTTCTTGTTCCCATAACGTCAACAAATCACGTGCCCCATGAATGAATCCAATGATGTATATAGTCTGCTTCGAGCCATTTGGACATCCTTCGCTCAATCTCCTCCTGGCTAACCACTCGGCCTGCTTCAATATCCTTCAGCCCGAGTTCAATCTTCTGGCAAACATAGATATGGTACTGAATGTCCTCAAAGGATGCACTATCTGGAATTCTGTCAAGCATTTTCAGAACTTCCCTTTTGGGTGTACTCATGTTCACCTCCTTAGTGAAATGTCGGCTAATGTCCTCAGAAGAAGCACACGAATTTTAACACAGTACCCTATCATGGGTCAGGGCAATCGCGCGCAGTACAAGCACGACGGAGGCACATTTGCCGAAACCGACCGGGAAAACCAGATCCGGCCGCACCTTGAACTGAAGGATTCTTGCGGGTCGTACCCATCAAACGGCGTCCCCTGCCCCCGGAGGGCAGGATGGCTCTCTACATGGCTCGTTCGCCTGGCACCGTAGGGCTGGGGTTTAGCCCGCCCTTTGAAGCCACACCACGCCAAAGAATCGCTCATTTTGGCTTATCTTTTTTACCGGCCGCCTCCCGACCGGTAAAAAAGAATTTCCTCTCTGTGTCCTCTGTGCCTCTGTGGTTCATTTTAATTCAGCCGTTACAGGAATTGCTTCTCTCGCTCACGAACGGCACGGGCCCCGATGAACTCGAAGTATTCATCAAAACTCAACATGTGTTCGAGGTAGCCGCGGGTCGTGCCGTGTTCCTTGAGATGGCGGGCCCACCCCTGCAAGGCCTTCACGGCGGAAAAGACCGACCCGCAGGGGTAGGCGGCCACGCTGTATCCCAACTCCTGGAGCTCCGCGGCGCTCAGCAGGGGCGTCCGCCCTCCCTCGATCAAGTTGGCCATGCTCGGCGTATGGGTTTCGGCCAGGGCCGTGTTCACCTTCCTCATGTCCTCGCGGTTGGATACCGCCTCCACAAAGACCATGTCCGCCCCTGTTTGCGCATAGATCCCCGCCCTTCGTACGGCTTCCCCAATGCCGTGAACCGCGAAGGAATCCGTGCGGGCGGTGATGACAAAATCGGGATCTTCTCTGGCCCAGAGAGCGGCCTTCAGCTTGGGCAGATACTCCTCCACCGGCACGACGGTCTTTCCCTCCATGTGACCGCAGCGTTTGGGATAGGTCTGATCCTCGAGAAACAATCCCGCCACCCCTGCCTTTTCACACTCCTTCACCGCTCGAATCACGTTGTTCACATCGCCGAACCCCGTGTCGATATCCACAAAGACAGGAATATTTACGGCAGAGCAAATATTTCTGTACTGGGTGATCATCTCGAAGGCGGTCAGCACCGCGATATCGGGCATCCCGAGAAGGCTTCCGGCCAGGCCGTAGCCCGCCGCGGCAATAGCCTTGAACCCGGCTTGTTCCAGCGCTTTGGCGGAAAGACCATCGTGGCAGCATGGCAAGATAAGAATCTCGGGACCATGAATGAGTTCTCTGAAGATCGTCGTTTTTTTCATCGTTTCTCCCATGTTCGAAATTCAGCAGGGCCATGCCGTCCAACGATTCAGAAGAACGGTTCGGCCTTTCGCCTATGGACCGCCCCCCGAACTCCCGGAGGTTCCGCATTGTACTCCTCTTGACGGGTCCCTGGAATGGTTTTGGTGTAAGGTGCGCGGCTGTTCTTACGGGATACCGGGCCGGAAGACCGGCGAGAATTCATCTGGCTTTCTTCTCCCGCAATGAGGTAGAAAGTGGAACCGGGATTCCGGTCTATCCTCCTCGATGGAAAAGCACATGGACGGGAAGTTCCAGATAAGATTAATCTTGGGAATCTTTCTTTTTTGTTTGGGTTTGCTCCTTTTTACCCTCGCTCCGGTTCGAGTCGTCCGTGGATCGGAACCCATCCGGATTACGGATGATTGGGGGCAGGAGGTCCAGCTCCGGGAACCGGCCCGGAGGGTCATTCCCCTTTACGGGGCCTTCGCCGAGATGCTATATGCCATCGGTGCCGGCCCCACCGTGGCGGCCCGCACCCAGGCAGACCGGTTTCCCCCCGACCTCCTGCGGCTCCCCTCGGTGGGAACGCACATGAAACCCAATGTCGAGATGATCCTTGGGCTCAAGCCGGACCTGGTGATCCAGAGTGCCGGCAGGAGGGAGGCGACTCCCGAAATCCAGCGGATCCAGGCGGCGGGGATTCCATTGGCGGTGTTCGATCCCAAGACTTTCGATCAGATTTTCTCGACCATGATTCGGATGGGGGTCCTCACGGGGAAGGAAGCCCAGGCACGGGAGACGGTCCGGCAGCTCGAAGACCGCCTGAAAGCGGTAAGAAGCCAGGCTGAAGAATCCGGAAGGCGGCCTCGGCTGTTTTTTGAGGTCCGTGCGGAACCTCTCACGGCCGCGGGGCAGGGATCCATCATCCAGGAGATCCTCGTTGCGGCCGGCGCCCGCAACGTCGTATCCTCCCCCAAAGCCCTGGTCCGGTACAGCGTGGAAGCTTTGCTGGTGGACGACCCGGACTTCTACATTGTGCAGCGCGGCCCCATGAACCGGAATCCCTCCCCTCCCGAACGACGGCGGCATTTCGCCCGCTTGCGATGCGTCCGCGAGGGAAGGGTCCTCTTCGTGGACGAATTCATCTTTTCCCGCCCGGGTCCGCGATGCGTGGACGCTGTCGAGCAGCTGGCCGCAAAACTGCGATTTCATGGGGAAACATAGTAGAACGAGATGAAACCCACCGATCCACCAGTTTCCAGGCACCGCAAGGCGAAGGGACGACTTGGAATCGGCTTCAGCACCGGGACGGCCGTCACGGCCGCGGCCAAGGCCGCGATGAGGCACCTTTTTTCCGAAAACTCCCCGACGGTGGTTTCCGTGAGGCTGCCTGCGGGATATTTCCTTCCCATCCCCATCCTGGAATGCCGGAAGAACGGGACAGCTGCCCGGGCCACGGTCGTTAAGGACGCAGGAGACGATCCCGATATCACACACAAGGCGGAACTGACGGTCAGAGTTACCTGCCTGCGAAGCGAAAGATTCGATCCTTTGGTTCACTCGGCGAACCCTCCGCCTGATGGACGCCGGACTCCGGGAGGGGTATGGCTGTTGGCGGGAGAGGGAGTGGGGATCGTCACCAAGGCGGGCCTTCCCGTGCCTGCAGGAGAGCCGGCTGTAAACCCTGTTCCCAGGCGGATGATCCTCGAAGGAGTGACGGAGGAGCTCCTGGGAGTGAGCGCTGACACCATCGACCGGGCTTCTTCGCTGGGGGATACCCTTTCCCTTTCCCAGGGCTCCAACGGTTGCGTCTTCCTGCCTTTTTGCGCGGCGGACCCTCGCCTGGCGGATGTGACCGTCTGCCTCGAGATCTCGATCCCCAGGGGAAAGGAACTGGCTCAGCGTACCCTCAATCCCCGCCTGGGAATCGTTGGCGGTATTTCCGTCCTGGGGACCACCGGGCTGGTGAAACCTTATTCCCACGAAGCCTACCAAGAAACGATCCGGGCGAGCCTCGCCGTGGCGGCTTCAAACTGTTGCCGCACCGTGGTTCTCAGTACAGGCGGGAGAAGTGAACGCTATGCCCGGAAAGCCCTGCCGCTGCTTCCAGTCGAGTCCTTTGTCCAGATCGCGGACTTTTTTGCCTTTGCCGTTAAGGAAGCGGCCGGAATGGATTTCGAGGAAATCGTTCACAGTGTGTTTTTCGGCAAGGCGGTGAAGATGGCTCACGGGCACGCCAACACCCACGCGCACAAGGTGTCGATGGATCTGTCCCTTCTGGCTCGACTGGCCCGGGATCATGGGTACGATCCTGATTTCTCCCGGCAGCTCGAGGAAGCCAATACGGCGCGTCACGCCCTGGAGATTCTGCGTTCGAGGCAGGCCTGGGATTTGGTCCGGGCCGTGGCCGTCCAGGCCAGGAAACAGTCCGGGAAGGCATGTCGCCCCGGCGCCAGGGTAAGACTTCTGCTGTTCGACCACGACGGGTCTTTGCTGGCGGATGTCCGGGAAGAGGGGGAGAAGTGACGAGAACATCCCCTGAGCAGTGGACTCCGCCTTTGGTCATCCTCATCGGCATGGGAACGGACCGGGAGGATCTCAGTATACGGGCCATGGGGTATATCGAGCATGCGGAGGTCTTGGCCGGAGGGAAACGGCACCTGGCCCAATTCCCGGAACATTCGGGCACAAAGATTCCCCTCCAATCGCCCCTCGATGCCGCCCTGGAAGAAATCGAACGGGTATCCCGGGAACGCAGGACGGTGGTCCTGGCATCGGGGGACCCCTTTTTCTTCGGCATCGGGCCGATCCTGGCTCGGAAGGTGGGAGAGGAGAGGCTCTTCACTCTTCCCAACGTGACGTCTCCCCAGGTCCTGTTTTCCCGGATCTCCCAGCCGTGGGATCGCCTTCAGACTGTCAGTTTTCACGGGAAAGAAACTCGTCCTGCCCACGTGGATTGGCTCCGCCTGGTTCAGGATAAGGTGCCCCTGGCCTGCTTTACCGACGAGCACCGTTCTCCCGCATGGATTGCCGAACGATTGATCGAAGCGGGGCAGGATCAGTGTGTCCTCGTGATCGGCGAAGATCTGGGTTCCCCTCGAGAAAGAATCCATCGTCTCTCCCCGGCGGAGGCCGTGCGGAGGGAGTACTCGCCGTTGAACGTGGTCGCTGTTTTGCCAGAGGAACCCATGTCACCGGAAGGCGAAAGCGCGTGGGAGGAGGAAGAGGAGCGGCATGCCATTTTTGGGCTTGGCGAAGAGGCCTTTCGCCACCAGGCGGGCATGATCACCAAGGCTGAAATCCGTGCCGTGGTGCTGGCCCAGCTTCAGCTTTGCGATGGGCTGACCCTCTGGGACCTGGGGGCAGGCAGCGGGTCCATAGGAATTGAAGCCTCGAGGATAATCGCCCTCAAGGATGTCATCGCCGTGGAGAGGGATGCAGCTCGATACGAGGATCTGC
Organism: Syntrophobacteraceae bacterium; assembly: GCA_018053185.1. GTDB lineage: Bacteria > Desulfobacterota > Syntrophobacteria > Syntrophobacterales > Syntrophobacteraceae > JAGPLX01. Next base: position 23,320 of record JAGPLX010000008.1, on the reverse strand, counting down.
GCCACAATATCCGGAAACTGGGCCGGGGGGCAGTTCGGGCCCTTCACGGGGACGCACGGGCCCTGATCGACGACCTGCCGGACCCCGACCGCGTGTTTATCGGCGGAGGTGGAAAACCCATGGAAACGATCCTGGAAAAGATCGTACAAAGGCTTCGGCCAAAGGGGCGGGTGGTACAAAACCTGGTCACCCTCGAAAGCCTTTGCAGGGCCGTTTCCTTTTGGCAGGGGGCGTCGTTCGAGTTTTCAGTCATTCAAGTGCAGGTCAACCGGTCCGCCGCTCTGGGGAGCAGTTTCCGATTCGAACCGCTCAACCCGATCTTTGTGATCACGGCCTGGGCCAAGTGAGGGGAGGATGAAACATCCCGTAATCTTTGTGGGGGCGGGCCCCGGTGATCCGGAGCTCATCACGGTCAAGGGCCGGCGCCTGTTGCAGGAAGCGGACTGCATCGTGTATGCAGGATCTCTTGTGCCCGTATCCCTGCTGGGTTGGGCGAAGCCGACGGCTCGGCGGCATGACAGCGCATCCCTGACCCTCGAGGAAATTCACGCCCTTCTTAAGGAAGCCTTTGATGCGGGTCATCGAGTGGTCCGGCTTCACACGGGAGACCCCAGCCTGTACGGCGCCGTCCAGGAACAGATGACCTTGTTGGAAAAGGATGGGATTCCCTACGAGGTGGTGCCGGGCGTTTCCGCCGTGTTCGCCGCCGCAGCCTCTTTGAGAAAAGAGCTCACCCTGCCGGGGATTTCCCAAACCGTGATCCTGACTCGTCTGAGCGGCAGAACGCCCGTTCCCGAAGCCGAGAACCTGCGGTCCCTGGCGACCCACCGGGCCACCATGGCCATTTACCTGAGCGTGGGGGAAATGGAAACCGTGGTGTCGGAGCTCAGCTCTTCCTACCCTCCCGGTACCCCAGTGGTGGTGGCTTACCGGGTGGGATGGCCCGATGAAGCCTTCCTTCGCGGGACCATCGAGGACATCACCTCCAAGGTCCAGGCCTCGGGAATCCGTCGTCAGGCACTGATCCTCATTGGACGAGTGCTCGATCCGCCCTCCGACCCTGAGTCTCCTGTTCGGTCCAGACTTTATGACGAAACCTTTTCCCATGGATATCGAAAAGCCGGAAACCGGGAGTGAATCGGCCACGGCCGTCATCGCTCTCACCCGCCACGCCGTTGAACTGGCTTTGCGGCTGCACATCGAGCTGCCCCGGAGTGTGTGTTTCGTGCCCGTGCGCCATCGGTTTGCCCTGGGCATGGGAGCCCTTGGGTTCGAACGGTTGGGAAGCCTGCTCCCGGAGATCTGGCCCCGGTATTCGGCCTTTGTCTTCGTCATGGCTGCGGGGATTGCCGTGCGCCAAATTGCGCCCCTGATCGAAAACAAACGATCGGACCCCGCCGTGGTGGTGTTGGACGAACGGGGCCGATTCGTTGTCAGCCTGCTTTCCGGTCATGCGGGGGGGGCCAACGAGCTGGCTTTGCGGGTAGCAGAGGTGATCGGAGCGCAGCCGGTCATCACCACCGCGTCGGATGTGTGGAACAAGCCGGCCATGGATCTTGTGGCCAGGAATGCGGGCCTCGAAGTGGAAAACCCGGAGATGCTGGCACGGTTGACCCGTGCATTCCTCGAGGACGAAGAGGTTTGGGTTTTTGACCCCGACGGGAGAATCAGGCTTTCTTTGGGGGATTATGCCAGGGTCCGATGGATCCTGCCGGACGAACCGGGCCGATGTATAAAATACCTTCAGAACTCGGATGCCCCGGCACCGGGTCTGTGGGTCCACGAAACCTTTCCACGCCTTGAAGGATTCGAGTTTCTTCTCCTTCGACCCCGAAACCTGGTGGTCGGCATCGGGTGCAACCGGGGAACGCCCATGGAGGAGATGCGAAACCTCCTCGAGTCCGTCTTCCAAAAGTACGGCCTATCCTTGCGATCCGTGCGGAACCTGGCCAGCGTGGATCTGAAATCCGGGGAACCTGGCATGATACGCCTGGCGGAATACCTTGAGCGACCGATCCACTTTTATCCGAAGGAAGAGCTGAGGAAAGTTTGCGTTCCCACCCCCTCCCGCCGGGTGGCACACCATATAGGAGTCGAAAGCGTATGCGAAGCGGCTGCCGTTCTGAGCGCTCGAAATCCGAGCCTTCTCGTGCTCAAACAAAAGAGTCCGAACGTGACCCTCGCCGTGGCCCGGGCCGACTATCCGTCGTGAGCCTGGGACCTGGAAATCGTTCCCTGCTGGTGGCGGATGCCCTCGAGGCTTTACGCGCGGCGGAGGTCGTTGTGGGCTACAATACTTACCTGGATTTGATTGCGGATCTGATCCAGGGGAAAAAGGTCCTCGGAAGCGGCATGAGAAAAGAGATTCCCCGATGCCGGGCGGCCATCGAGCATGCCCGTGAGGGGCGCCGGGTGGCGCTGGTTTCCAGCGGGGACGCCGGAATTTACGGCATGGCGGGGCTGGTTCTGGACCTTTGCCGGGAGTCGGGACTTCGTGTCGCTCCCCCTCACGAGGAACCAGGGGAACCTTGCGATTTCCAGTTCGAGGTGATCCCGGGTGTTGCCGCCTTTAACGCCGCAGCCTCCCTGGTGGGAGCACCCCTCATGCATGATTTTGCAGCGGTCAGCCTGAGCGATCATCTCACCCCCTGGGAGCTCATCGAAAAACGGCTCGAGGCCGTCGCCTCGGCGGACTTCGTGGTGGCCATCTACAATCCACGAAGCAAAGCCCGCCCCGACCTGCTGGAAAGGAGCCGGGAGGTTCTTCTTCGGCACAGATCTTCCTCGACGCCCGTGGCCATCGTGCGCCGAGCCAAGCGGCAGGGCGAATGGGTGCACCTCACGACCCTCGACCGGATTCCCTTCGAAGAGGTGGACATGCAGTCCATTCTGCTCGTTGGAAACAGCCGGACTTATGTATGGGACCGTTGGATGGTGACTCCCCGGGGCTACCTGGAAAAATACGCCGACAGGCAGGAGGGATGAAGCCTGGTGTAATCCGTCGAAAAAGGAGGGGCCGAATGCCCGGAGCGAACGCGGCCGGCCGGGGCATGGAGATTTCCAATCCCGGTACAGCTCGGCAATATTCAGCATCCGTTTCTCGTGGACACAGCCCTTTATGCTGCTGCAAGAGACCGGATGTTCAGTTCTTTCAAGCTCTCTTTTGCCTTTCCCTCGAGAAACCGTCAAAAGCTTGCAGGTAAGTCGACGGTTGTTGGACTCCCAGGATTTCTATGGAAAAGGGGAGGGGTCCCCACGTGGGAAGCCGGCGGGGATCTCCTGGCCGTAAGGGTCAGGAAAAGACCGCCTGCCGCTGGGATTCCATTACCTGGGTAATCTCCTCCAGGAGCTGATCTATGCGGGCGGAAGAGAGTTTCAAGGCTCGAGTGCCGATAACCCTCATCATGTCGAGGTTCGGATTTCGGGTGGGGCCGATCTCCAGCTTGTGGCACAGGGCATTTGCCAGGTTTATAATGCAGCAGACCACCGGCGCCGCCTTGGCCCGTTGAGGCTGATGGTGGTTTCCAATGGTTTCTTCGATTTCCCTGGCGAAGTGCCACTTGTGGGCAATCTGCTCGCCGATTTGAGCATGATCGAACCCCAGAAGCTTTTGCTCCAATTCTTGGAAGCTGGTTCCAGGGGTGTTGTAGACTTCTTGAACAATCTTCAACATCTGGTCCGGAAGTTTCAAGTTCAGCACTACTTTTCCAATGTCGTGCAGCAACCCTGCCAGAAAGGCCTCCTCCACCCGGGGATACCGAATCAGGGTTGCGACCCGCCTGGATGCCGCGGCACAGCCGATGGAATGCTCCCAGAGAAGCTTTTCCGCCAACCCGAAGCTTTTGAAGAAATCATGGAGCACGGACGTCATCACCAGGGAACGAATACTGTTGAATCCCATGAGGACGATGGCATCGGTCAAACGGGTGATGTTCTTGGTGCATCCGTAGAAGGGAGAGTTAGCGATCCTCAACACCCGTGCCGCCAGGGCCTGGTCCTGGGAAATGATCTCATGGAGTTGCTTGGCTGTAGTGTTCGGGTCCGAAATCTTGTCCAACACCATGTTGGCCACAGCGGGCATGGTGGGCAGATCTCCCACCGTTCGCACGATCCGGTCCAAGAGGGTTTGTTCGCTGGTGGACCTGGCAGGTCCCGTTTGTTCTTTCATAGCAATATTCCATTTGCAGGGCGGGGAGCCGGGTTGCCCCTCCGCTCACGTAAACATCCCTTTTCCATATCGGGTGATGCCCCTGGAGCCGGTGGGTGAGGGCGATCTCCACTTTCTTCCTCCACGATGAGAGTGTTATGCGCGAAGGTAAGGCGTGGTACTTGGTCAGGAAAGAAAGTTCACCACGCGGAGGGCAAAGGAAACCGCTTCCTTCCATCGGAAGCCGGTTTCAGCCCTCACCTTCCTTCCCGGCACAGGCAGGAGACCGCACTATGGACCTGAAGCTCGCCCGTGTCTGCAGCTGCTGCCGGGCTTTCTCTTAAGTAGAGGGTACCATGGATTCAGGAGAAGATTCCTGTTCCTTGCCTTTTCTTTCCTGGGCCAGGAGACGCCGGATACGGAAATAAGGCTTCAACATCAGACCAAAGCCGATGACGAAACCCAGGACCAGGGAAAAGATAAGAAGCGTGCACTGAGAAAGCGTCCAACTCCAGGGTTGTCGGAGATAGAGGTTTAGCTGAAATTGCACGGGAGCCTGAAAAGCCGGGAGGTTCTGCCAGAAGAACAGCGCAACAATCGCCAGGAGCAAACAACTCGTGAACAGCTTAAAGAGCTTCATCCGCACTCTCCTTCTTGAATTTGGGCAATAGCTTCGCATAGGTCCGTTCCAGATGTTCGGGAATACTCCTCACTTCCGCGAAAACCGTTAGAAAGTTGGTGTCCCCCCGCCATCGAGGAACCAGGTGGAAATGGAGATGATCCTCCACTCCCGCTCCTGCCGCCGAACCGAGATTCAACCCCACATTGAAGCCGTCGGGGCTCATGACCGCCTTCAAAATGGTGATGGATCGTTGCATCCATTTCATTATCGCGAGTGACTCGTCCGGGGTGAGGTCTTCGATGCTCGCCACGTGCCGCCATGGGGCAATGAGCAAGTGTCCGTTGTTGTACGGGTACTTATTCATCATGACCATGCACAATCTTCCCCGATGGAGGATGAGCCTCTCTTTGTCGCCCAGCCCGTTTCCTTCAGGGCAGAAGATACAATAGGGCTCTCGTTTTCCCAAGATATATTCCATGCGCCACGGAGCCCACAGGTTCTCCACGACCGTCTCCTACAGGGGGATGATCTCTCCCGCCAGGGTGTTGTTCACGCGAAGAATCCCCAGGCTCCGTGAAATCGTGCCCCTACCCAGGGAAACCGAGCCCGGATTAAACCAGAAAATGCCGTCCTCTTCAAGCTGCATGGGCTCATGGGTATGTCCGAACAGGATCGCGTCTACGTTTGTGAAAAGGTTGGCCAATCTCGCCCGGACGGAGTGGTGTGCACCCCACCCGTGGGCCAGGCCGACACGAAACCGCCCGAGCCGCAGGATCTTGGTCGGGGGAAGCCGATCTTGAACAGCCAGAGGGTCCATGTTTCCGGCCACGGCCTCCAAAGGATACTGCTCCAGGTAATCCAGGACGGAACCGCCGACCAGATCTCCGAGGTGAATCACCAGGTCGGCATCTCGGCAGTAGTCGTCGCACACCGCGCAAAACTCGTCCGTCAACTGGGAAAGATGGGTGTCGGACATGACCACGATCTTCATGGCAGTTCGAACTCATATGAATTGATAGTAGCAACCATCGGGAGATATTCACATCGAAAACCGAATTCTCTTAAAGATTTACTATAGCAACCGCAGGCACAAATAGGAACCGATTTCTAAAACCGGAGCAGGGTGGAGACCCCTGCCGCTGCCGGGCGACCTGCTCACAGGGGAACAATCTCGATATTTCCCCACATGGCCATCCGGTCTCCCATGAGGATCAACACTCCTTCTACTCGAGGGATTTTTGCGGCATCCTCGAGAACCCTCTCGAGGTCGGCCGTGGATTTCACCCTGTTTCCAAGGGCCGTGGCGGCGCAGTCGGCCAGGACGGCATCCTTGGAGACAACGGTGACGGCATCGGCACGTCCGAAACTGAGGGAATGGCCCACGGTGGCCGAGGACGTGCAAATGCCCAGGGGAAACCGATCCGCCTCGAAACATAGACCGAAACGGCCGGTGAAGGGAGAATGGGGGCCGGCAAAGACGCCGATCGTTGCTTTCTCTGCCGGGTCCAGGTAGCAGTCTCCTCCATTCTCGACCACCAGGATCGAGCTATGAGGTTTGAGGGCCAGGGCCACCGCCTCGGCGATGGCGCCCGCCACACCGGCCATGGGACCCACATCGACCCTCCGGGAGGCCTCGATCATCCGACGGACCAGGGGGGGAGCCAGAGGGTCTTCGGGGATGGGAGCCAGAGATTTTAGAAATTCCGGGTGGCGGGCAATGTACTCCTCCAACTGGTGACGGCATTGGAGGACACAGGTGAGGGCTTCCCTCTCGAGGTTCCGCTCGGCTCGAATCCAGAGGTCCGTTTCCTTGTGGCGGACCTGGAAGGAAACCCCTCCCTTCCTCTGGGAATGCTGAAGCCGGTAAAATCGGCAAGGTTTTGTGAAGGGCCTTTTCAACCGTTTCCCAATTTTTCGCCTGCCGTACTCTCCTCCAACTGAAGACCTCGATCATTCCCATTCTATGGTACTGGGAGGCTTGGAGGAAATGTCGTAGACAACGCGATTGATCCCCTTGACTTCATTGATGATCCGGTTGGAGATTTTTTGGAGAAGTTCGTAAGGCAGCTTGGCCCAGTCTGCCGTCATGGCATCCACACTCTCCACCACCCGCAATGCCAGGACCTGTTCGTAGGTTCTTTCGTCTCCCATGACTCCGACGGACCGCACGGGAAGGAGAACTCCGAAAGCCTGCCAGACACGGTCATTCCATCCCGAGACTTCCATTTCCTCGAGAATGATATGATCGGCTTCTCTCAAAATTTCCAGCTTTTCCCGGGTCACTTCTCCCAGGATGCGGATGGCAAGACCGGGTCCCGGAAAGGGGTGGCGCATGATGACACGCTCGGGCAATCCCAGTTCCCGACCCACCAGGCGCACCTCATCTTTGAACAGCTCCCTCAAGGGTTCAATGAGTTTGAGATTCATCCGCTCCGGCAGTCCGCCTACGTTGTGGTGCGTTTTGATGGTTGCCGACGGGCCTTTGAAAGAAACACTCTCGATGACGTCCGGGTAGAGAGTCCCCTGGGCGAGGTATTTTACCCCGGGCAAACGTTGGGCTTCTTGTTCGAATAATTCAATGAAGAGGTTTCCGATGATCTTTCTTTTCATTTCAGGATCGGTCACTCCGCGCAGCCGATCAAGGAAAAGCCGTCCTGCGTCCAGGTATGTGAGGTTCATGGCGAAATGGTCCTGAAACACCCGGCGGACACTATCCGCTTCCCCTTTTCGGAGGACTCCATTATCGACAAAAACGCAATGCAACCGGGGTCCGACCGCGTTGTGGAGAAGGACGGCCACCACCGATGAATCGACACCTCCGCTCAGGGCACAGATCACGTGATCCGACCCGATCTGCCGGGCCAGGCCGAGGGTCACCGATTCTACGAAGGATTTCATGGTCCACGTGGGGCGGCAGCGGCATACGGCAAAAAGAAAGTTTTCGAGGAGGGTCTTGCCGGAGGGGGTGTGAGCCACTTCAGGATGAAACTGAACCCCGTACAACTGCTTGGCGGGATCGGCCATGGCTGCGATGGGGGAGTTCGGACTGCGGGCGAGGACCCGGAACCCCGGTGGAAGTTCGACGACCTGGTCCCCGTGGCTCATCCACACACGGACTCCCTCGGGTTCGATATCCCGGAAGAGGTCTGTGGGCTGCTCGATCTCGATGAGGGCGTGCCCGTATTCCCTGCGCTCGGCTCTCTGGACGGCTCCCCCGAGCTGTCGGGCCATCAATTGCATTCCATAACAGATCCCTAAAACCGGAACCCCCAGGTCATAGAGATTCGGGTCGGAGAGCGGGGCGTACGGATCATGGACGCCGGCGGGTCCTCCGGACAGCACAATGCCCTTGGGCCGGAAGGCGCGGATTCGCTCGATCGGCAGGTTGAACGGGTGGATTTCGCAGTAGACGTGGCTTTCCCGGACTCGGCGGGCGATGAGCTGCGTATACTGGGAACCGAAGTCAAGAATGAGAACTCGATCCTCGTGGAGGGAGTCATCGATCATTGCATTGTTCCTTTCCGGGACCAGGGCCTACGAGCCTGTTTTGGAATCAGCCACTGCGCAGATTGCTGAGCTCATTGTGGACTACCCGTCAAACTCGATCCGTATGTTTGAGCTGCCATGCTATTCCTTCTTCTTTTGTGGATCTAACGGCTTGCGCATCGACCGCACACGGAGCGAGCGGAGCTAACGGAGCGTGCCGGCTGCAAGCGCGTGGTAGCAGGCTCTTCCTTTTAGATCCCAAAGTAACTTTTGACATCGCTAATGTAGTCGGGATGCAACTCGTAAACGTGCCCTCTCTCAGACACGAGAATCAATGGTTCTTTACCCGGGCTGTCAGCCCGCATAGTAATATGCGCTCGTGCACCCGCCAACTGCCTTCCTCCTATTTGCGAGTTCCCTGTCTCGCTCTGCAACTCCTCGTTCAGCTTGCGACGAGGGATTTTGCCGCCCTGCCTTGCCAAAACCTTAAACAGAGCTCGTTGGTTCTATGCCGAACCCACAAGAAACTGGTGAATCTCCTCCCTCGCCCACGCCTTTTTTTCTCCTGTCGGCGGTGGTTCCTC
>JAGPLX010000008.1:0-14381 GCA_018053185.1 Syntrophobacteraceae bacterium | reverse complement strand
TTGGCGGAAGCGCATGGGAATCGAACCCACCCGGGACAGCCTTCACTACCCCGCACCGGATTTGAAGTCCGGGAGCCCCACCAGTGAGCTTGGCGCTTCCGAGACATCTATTTACTCAAAGGAGCCCCCTTTGACAAGCCCGATTTCCACCCCACGGCTTCCCTGGCGGCAGGGTCCGGGGTGAACCGGGAGATGATGGGTATACCCGATCGAATTTTACCCCGCTTTCGACCCTCATAATTTGACCAGCTCGTAGGTCCTGGACCCCATCTTCAATTCCTCGGCATATTCCAGCTGATGTTCCCAGTGAATATGGGGATAGACGGCCCTCACCTTGTCCTGGTGTGCGAGGGGTGAATCCTTGATGCAGGAGGAAGCCAGGGGAGGCTGGGCGTTGACCAGATCGATGGAAGCCTGATCGACGGCGACGACGTCCCGGGACGCCAGGACGCCGATGTCCGCCACTATGGCGGAGTCGGCGTAGGGGTAACAGTCACAGGCGGGAGATATCTGGGTCAGGAAATTGATGCACAGCAGGTTTTCCTCCTTTCCGCGGATGGCTGCCGCAGTATATTCCACCATGCGCTCCATGAACCGGGGCAGGTCTTTTTCCCAGTTGATCCCGAGGGCTCCCTGCGGACAGGTGTGGATGCAGCGGGCGCACCCCACACACTTGTCTTGATCGAAAGAAGCCAAGGGAAGGGACGAATCCGCATCGGGACGGTCCACCAGGGAAATGGCGTCGTGGGCGCACTGGTCCCGGCAAAGTCCGCAACCAATGCACTTGGCAGGGTCCACCAGCGGCGCAACGTCCGAGTGTTGGGCCATTTTCCCCTTTCGCGAGGCCGAGCCCATACCCAGGTTCTTGATGGCCCCGCCGAAACCTGACGCCTCGTGGAGCTTGAAGTGGGCCACGGAAATCAGCGCCTTCGCATGGACGATGGCCGATGCCACGTAGGCTTCCCTGCAGTGTTTCAAATCGACGGGAACAGCCACCTCGTCCCTTCCGTCCAGGCCGTCGGCAATGACGAGGGGGGCCCCGATCACGGGATAGGTGAAGCCATTCAGCAGGGCCGTGTTGAGATGATCCACGGCGTTTCCTCGAGTGCCCACGTACAGAGTGCCTGCATCGGTCAGGAACGGTTTCCCCCCCGCCTTCACGATGGCATCCACGATGGGGCGGACCAGCAGAGGTCGGATGAAGGCCGTGTTGCCTCGCTCCCCGAAATGGATTTTCACGGCCGTAATGGCTTGTTTGGGGACCACGCTGCCGATTCCCGCCGCCTCGATGAGAGTCGAGAGCCGGTCCAGCAGCCCCTGATTGTTGCGAACTCCAATGTCGATGTAAAATACTTTGCTTGCCATGGCTCAATCCTCATGTCCCTGGATGGTGATCTTGTCTTCCGAAGGAATCGAGCGGGTTTTTTCTTTCAAAAAAAACGGACCCGCTCTCTCTCGTGGCCGTGAAATCAACCCAGCTTTTCTAATTTATCAGCATCTTTATTCGCTCATCAATAAGCTTCTTCTGTTTTTGGAAACAGCGGGCAGGTGTGCACTCTCACCTGATCTCTGAATAGCCGAAACGGAAAGAACTCGACTTTGGCCGTCTTGAATACCGTCAAACTCTGGGAGTCCCCCGACAAAGCCGGAGGGTTATCCGGTTAACCAGTTGCGGCACAACCCCTCCGAGGCTGCCTGATTTGGCCGAAGTGGAATATCGAGAGGGATCACCGGTCCGCGACTCCTAATCCGGGAGCTTACCTGGATGAGGGAGAGGCCAGTCGGGAGGGATCGGGGCACACAGGGTCAGGTCCGATCCCGTAAGGGGATGCGTGAGCTTCAAGCGCCACGCGTGGAGCCACAGGCGCTTGTCCGGCGGCCCGCCGTACAGGCGGTCCCCCAGGATCGGTCGGTGCCGTGCCTCGAGGTGAAGGCGGATTTGATGGGTGCGTCCCGTAAGGGGCCTCGCCAGGACCAGGGATCGATCCCCTCGTCTCTCCAGGACTCGGAAAAGGGTCTCGGCAGGTTTTCCCTCCCCCTGCGGCACTGCCCGATATCTTCCCCCTCTTCGACCGATATCCTCGCGGGAAATCCACGAATCCTCCGTCGGATTTCCGGAAATCCATGCCAGGTAGTCCTTGGTGACCCGACGGTTTTGAAATGCCTCCCCCAGGTAACGGTTGATCCCTCGATCCAGGGCGAAGAGGATGATTCCGCTGGTTTCCCGGTCGAGCCGATGGTGGAGCGCCGCGTAAGGAGCTTCGGCGCCCTGTTTCTCGAGGTGCCGGCGCAATGCGGCGAACAGGTTGTTGTAGGAATCCGAGGGTGTTTGCTGGCTCGGGACTCCCGCCTCTTTGTCGTAGGCGAGCAAATGGGTATCTCGGTAGAGAATGCGGTGAGGATCCAATTCGTAGTGGCGACGGATGCCCTCCCACGGCCAGTGGATCGTGATCTCCTCGATTCCGTGGAGCACCCGGGTGATCCGGCGCTCCGGTCGGCCGTCCACTTGAACGGACCCGAAGTCGATCAGGTCCGCCGCTTTTTCCTCGGGGACAGCCAGCCAAGATGCCAGGTAGCGGGAGAGAGGGGTGCCGCAGGCGGAGGCTTCGGCCTTCCAACGGGTGATCGAGAGGGCGGAGCGATGGGAATGGATTGGGTTCTTTCCCTCAGTAAAGGTCATCATCGGAAGCACATCCCTCCGGAGGGGATTCCCCGGCGGCATCGGCTTCCATGGCTTCCTCCACCAGAGCGTCCATGTCCTCTCCCAAATCCTCGCCCATCTCCTGTCCCATGGTCTTCATCCAGCGGGCCATACTCTTGGGATCGTTCTCATCCAGGTTCCCCAGTCGGGATGGGTCCGCCAGGCGTTCGAGCAGGGTTTCCTCGGAGAGGCGTACTCTCACACGCGAGGGAATCCGCATTACCTGCCCGCTTCCACAGTGTCGGCACGAGAGAGTCACTTCTTCGGAGACCCGCAAGGTGATGACTTCGGTCTTCTTTCCGCAGTCTGCGCATCGAAATTCATAGATCGGCATGGTTTCCTCCTGTCCGTCCCGTCTTTACGATCGGGTCAGGCCCCGTTTTTCAGGCCGAAAACGATTAGAGGACCTCGAGAACGCAGCACTTCAGGTAGTGCGTCTCGGGCATCGCCAGAAGGATCGGATGATCTGCGGCCTGGGCTCGGGCCTCGAGCAGGCGGAGCCTCCGACCGCTCGCCCGGCCGGCCTGGAGGAGGATTTCCTGGAAGAGTGCCTGGTCCACGTGATACGAGCACGAGCAGCTCACCAGGATTCCTCCCGGGGGCAGGGCGAGCAAGGCCCTGCGATTCAGGTCCACATAGCCCTTCTTGCCGGTGGGCAGGGAACTTCTGGTTTTGGCGAAGGAAGGGGGATCTACAATGATACAGTCGTATTCGGTTTTATCCATGGATTTGAGGAAATGAAAGGCTTCTTCCCGGATGAAGCGGCAACGATCCTCCATCCCATTCTCGGCGGCGTTCGCCCGGGCCTGCTCGACGGCGTCCCGGGACTGGTCGACCCCCGTAGCCTCCCGGGCCCCGCCGGCCACCGCCATGAGGCTCCACGATCCATTGTAGCAAAAAAGATCCAGGACCCTGCGATCGGCCACCCATCGTTGAAAAGCCCGGCGATTCTCCCTCTGGTCGAGATAAAACCCGGTCTTTTGCCCGTTGAGAGGATCGAGGGCGTAGTTCAAGCCGTCGATGGATACCCGACAATCCACGGGAATTTCCCCATGAGCGATTCCCTTCTCGAGGGGCAGCCCCTCGAGGCTTCTCACAGCCGAATCGTTTCGGTAGACCAGGGCTCGGGGTCGGAAGATTTCCAGGAGCACTTCCTGAATCATCGGCTCGATCTTTGCCATCCCGACGGTGTTTACCTGGTAGACGAGGATGTCCCCATACCGATCCGCCACGAGGCCGGGGAGATCGTCCGACTCGGCGTAGACGGCGCGGTAGCAAGAGGATCCTGGAAAATAGAATCTCTCTCTTCGATCCTTCGCCTGCCGGATTTTTCCCTCGAGAAAACTCCTGGAAAAGTGCGAACCGGGAGGGCACACGATTCTCACCGCGATGAGGGACCTGGGATTGATGTAGCCGGAACCCAGGGGAAATCCCTTGCTGGAGGACACCTCGACCCAGCTCCCCGGTTCGAACTGGGAAAGGGGGTTCGTGGAAATCTCGTTGCTGAAGATCCATCGGTGTCCCCGAAGGATTCTCTTTTCCCTTCCCGGATGCAGGAAGATTCTCGGAAGCTTGGGGTCGCAGGCCACAGGGTCCATAAATTGCGCCGTCTCCAGGGGGGAATATCCCGACGGTGTTCACAAGATTTGATGCAATTCCAACAAAAAAAGCGCCCTCGGAAAGGGCGCCTGGTGAAAACAGATCAGCGCCTCAGGGTTCCTCTTCCCGCCGAAGGGACTCGAGGAGGATTTGGTAATCCTCGTACATGTCCGCAGACCCTTCGATGATCTCGTAGAGATCATCCAGTTCCATGCCGATGACGGCATCCTTATCCGGGGATTCTTCCTTCAACTCGATCCAGATCCAGTCCAGGAGCATCTCCTCCGGTTCGTCGTAGCCTTCTTCGTTCTTGTCCAAGGATCCCTCGGCCACTTTCTTGTTCACCTTTTTCAAGGCAGCCCTCACGAAATCTTTCATTTCCATTCAGATGGCCTCCGTCGCATTAGACCAGAACCCCCAAGAAGGACTCTGCTCCAGGTCCTGTTCACCCAAAATAAGATGTCTTCTTGCTGCACAGGTTCAATCTCGTCGGCCGGATTCTATTCACTCCCGTATCAAATGGCAACCCAAACGTTCATGGGCATTTCCCCCCCTCTCGGAACCGCCGTGGGAGATCCGGCTTTCACGGAATCATCCTTGGCCGTGAAAGCAGGAGTATTGTGAAAAAAGCGAATCCGTGCAGCGAACAACTCCAAGACAGGGCTTTGGACTCATCCCATGAAAACCCCTCGTCCAATGACAACTTGATTTCTACCCGTTCCGTCCCTTAAGATGCGTCTCTACATTCTCGGTTTCGACAAGGCATTACTTATCATTTGCGGCGGACAAGATCCATTGAAAAGGACGGATAACATGCCCGAAAAGCAATATGTCATCGATGCCATGACCGTTCAGGAATCGTGGCGGCTTTTCAAGATCATTGCGGAATTCGTGGACGGATTTCAGACCCTTTCGGAGATCTACCCGGCAGTCTCCATTTTCGGATCCGCGCGGGTCAAACCGGGAGACGAAGTGTACGAAAAAACGGTGGTCATTGCCCGCAAGCTGGCCCAGAGCGGTTTTCATGTCATTACCGGCGGGGGACCCGGGGTGATGGAGGCGGGGAACAAGGGAGCTCGAGAAGGAGGAGCCAAGTCCATCGGGCTCAACATCAGGCTTCCGTTGGAACAAGAGCCCAACCCCTATCAGAATATTCGGGTGGAATTCCAATACTTCTTCGTCCGCAAGGTCATGTTCATCAAGTACGGCCAGGCCTTCATCGGCATGCCCGGAGGTTTCGGCACCATGGACGAAATCTTCGAAGCCCTGACCCTCATTCAGACCCATCGAATCAAGCCGTTTCCCGTTATTCTCGTGGGCAGGGATTACTATCAGGGACTCCTCGATTGGTTCAAGAACACTCTGCTGCCCCACAAGGTCATCTCCCGGGAAGACCTCGAAATCCTCACGATCCTGGACGATCCGGACGAGGTGGTCTACACGATTAAGAGGTATGTGATCGTGTGATTGCGCGGAGCGGTTCGAAAAGGCTGGATTCAATCCCGCGACCGAGAAACATCCCGTTATGTTCCCATGGGGCCGCGAGGGTTTCTTCCACGCCCCGGCCATGGTCTCGATGCTGCACCCCGGAACGAAGCGGCGAGGAAAAAGACGGGGTAAAGGAAGCGACCCGGAACCTGCCAAGGAGGAGGGTATCGACACGTTTTGCTCCTCGACCTCCCTCCTGGGGCTGTATCCCTCCCGCGAGCCGCACCCGCCCCATCCCCGCCGCATGACGGACGTTCCCTTGGGAAGACCCGGATTCAGTGAGAAATCTCCCGGGGAACAAACTCCCATTGTCCCTCATGGGGCAGCAAGATCGGGGAGCCGTCGATCCAGACGGACGTGTTGTATCGCTCCTCGAGGCGCTTGAGTTCATTTCTCTTCTGGTTCAAAAGGAAGTTGGCCACCTCGATGGAGAAGCTTCCTTTCACGTGGGCGACGTCTTTTCGTTGTGCCAGAACGATCCACATCTTTCGAAGATGGAACAGGGCGGTGGCCGTGGTAGTGCGGAGCCGGCCGGAACCCCGGCATGTGGGGCATTCCTTGAAGGAACCCCGCATGGTGTTGAGTCCCAGGTGTTGTCTCGAGAGCTCCAGGAGGCCGAAGCGGGAAATCCGGCCGATGGTGACCTTGGCCTTGTCTTTTTTCATCTCTTCCTTGAGCCGGCGTTCCACTTCACGCGTGTGGCGACGATCGTGCATGTCGATGAAATCGATGACCACGAGCCCGCCCAAATCCCGCAGGCGAAGTTGTCGGGGAATTTCGGAGGCGGCTTCCATGTTCACTTTGAAGACCATCTCCTCGACGGCCCCATCCCCGTTGGCCCGCCCGGAATTGACATCGACGGCCACCAGCGCTTCCGTCGGGTCGATCAGCAGGTAGCCCCCGGATTTGAGGGGAACCCTTTTCTGGAAGATTTGCTCGATCTGGTCCTCGAGATTGTACTTGAGACTGATGGGGGCATCCTCCCTATAGTGCTTGACGATGCGCTGAAGGCGGGGATCGATGATTCGCAGAAAGTCCTTCACTCGTTGGTAGACTTCCCGGTCATCGACCAGAATGCTCTTGATGTTGGGGTTGAAGTAATCCCGAATGACCCGGAGAGCCAAGTCCTGTTCCTGGTAAATGAGGGCCGGCGGCGGTGTCTCCTGGACCCTCTTCTTGATTTCTCCCCAGATCTTCACCAGGTGGTTCAGGTCCTTGGCGACCTCCCGCTTGGTGCGCTCTTCGGCGGCGGTGCGGATAATGATCCCGAACTCCTCGGGAACGCGCAGATCATGGGCCAATTGCTTGAGTCGTTCCCGCTGGCTTTCGTCCTCGATCTTCCGGGAAACTCCCCTTTGGGGTTGACCGGGCATGAGCACCACGTCCCGGCCCGCCAGGGAGACGTAGGTGGTGAGGAGGGCGCCCTTGGTGCCGACTTCTTCCTTGACCACCTGGACCAGAACTTCCTGTCCCACCTCAAGGACGTCCTGGATGCGAAGAGGGTCCGAAGGCTCCTTCCGGTAGTACTCGGGGTGGATTTCCGACAGAGGCAAAAAGCCATTGCGCTCCATACCGTAATTGACGAAGGCGGCCTGCAGGCTGGTCTGGATGTGGGTCACCACTCCCTTGTAGAGATTCCCCACCAGCTTGGTGCGGTTGGCCGTATCGAGGAAAAGGCCCTCCAGGGATTGCCCCTCGAGAATGGCGACACGGCACTCCTCGGGAAAGACTGCGTTGATGATCATGGTTTGGTTCGACATGTCAGTTCTTATTGTTCTCCCGTTTGGCCTGGCGGGATTCCATATGCTGCCTGGCCTGGTATAAGAAGGTCCGAAGCGCGATCTCCCGGTTGGGCTGGTACGTGCCGTCATAGGGAGCGTCCAGGTAGGGGATCCGTTTCTCGAGAAGAAGGGGCTTCAGGATGGAAGCGCAGATGGTGCTCGGCATGCAGGTGAATGGAAATACATTCACCACGCCGTCAAAGCCTTCATGGACGTATTCGAGCGCGCCCCCGATGCTCAGGGCCGCCTCCGTGCCGATGGCGAAATTGAACAGGCGATCCCGGTCCAGGCGACGTTCCAGGGTCCTGATGCTGTGGTCCGGTTGGATATCGAGATGCCGCCCGGCAATCCGGTACACCTGAGCCTGTCTCCAGTTCTGGTACCACTTCTCGATTTGCAGGGAAAGCCATTGCCGGCCCAGGTTCCGCAGAGCCTCGTGGTTTCGTTCTTTCCAGGCCAGTCGCCACTGCCGCACCGTCTTCTGCAACTGGTCGTAGGTGACATAGTTCACCCATTCCCCCAAGGATGCATCCACAACCTCTCCGCCGAACCGCTCGATCTGGCGGATGATGTCCTGGTTCGATTCGGGGTGGGTTCTCAGGTAGATTTCCCCCACGATCCCGATCCGGGGTCTTCTCGGCTCTTGAGGGTCGATGAAGGTGGCGGCCGTCCGCACGGTCTCCTCGATGAGTCGATACAGTCGAGTGAAGTCCAGGGTGGGACCGATGCGTTCGATCAGGACCTCCATCTCCCGGATGGCCTGATCCATGAACTTGTCGGTCATCCCCGCGCGTTTTTCGTAGGGTCTGACCCGCCATACGGTGCGGTCGAAGACATCGGCGATGATGACGGCTACGTAACTGAGCTTGCGAAAAATGGGAGCGTACCGGGGAGAAAGAATGTCTGCCGTGGCATAGGAGTCCTTGGTGGAAATGTAGACGATGGCCACGTCCTTGTAGGCGGGGAATCGGTCCAGGACGAGACGCTGAAACTTGTTGTACATCCCGAAGCGGCAGGGACCGTCGGCTTCTGGAAGAAAATAGACGTAGCGTTCGGGCGAGAAGGCGTCTCCGAGCTCCTCTTCCTCCTTCTTCAAGTGATACAGGATGTCTCCCAGAGTGACCTGGCAGGGAAAGCATTCCTTGCCGGAGGTGAATTCCTTGCCCAGATCCAGGCCCTTGTAGGTTTCCATCACCACGGCATTCACCCCGACGGAGCGAAAACAGGAGGCAAGAAGCCTCACCCCCGTGGGAGCCATGTTGGGGATCAGCAGGGTTCTTCCGGATACGTCGAAGCGCGCGACGCTGGTCTTCAATCGTTCGAAGGACGCGACGCCCTGAGGTTTTGTCATGAAGTCGGGTTCTCCCATGGTCGAGGTCGTCACCCTGCGGCCTCAAGCCCGGTTTCCCGGGCCGACCGGTTCGGTTCCCTCCCCGTCAGTTTTTCCTGAAGGTTCTTCACCACGTTCTGGTAGGCCTCGATCCGGGTAAGGAGACCGGCTACCGCGCTGTGTTCGTCCAGTTCCAGGATGAGCGCCGGCTTCTCACCCAGAATGTGCCGGTAGAAATGTTCGAGAAAGGAGTCGGCCCCGCAGCTGAAATTGGTGAGGTGGACCCCGTACCAGTGAGAAGTTCTTGCGATCATCTTTGCGGTACGAAGGATCCTGGCCCCGAGGCTCCAATACATCTGGGGAAAGTCGCTCAGGTCCTCGGCATCCAAATCGAGGAAATCCATGGGGATCGCCAGGATTCCCCTTTTGGCCAGGTGCCGGCCCATCTGAAGGTTCAGTCGTTCGTCATAGAGATTGTAAGGGCGACCCGTCACGATCCACAGGGCTTCCCCCGGGGGTGCCTGTTCGAGCACTTCCCTGCCGCGCAGGACAAGCCTTTTTCGAAAGGATTGCTGAGCCTCCCAGGCGTGAGCGACGGCTTCCTCCAATTTCCCCATGCTCGGGCGCAACCCGGGAGGAAAACTCTTGTGGAAGTCCTCGGCCAGGTGTTCCGGCCCGTCCTTGAGGTGCAAAGTCGGCCGTATGATCCTCTCTTCGGGAATCTTGAGGGCGGCACGGCACATGTATTGAGAACTCTGGACGAGGGGACAGAAAAACCCGGTCTCCTCCTCTCGGGGGGTGGGGGAGTTGATGACGTTGGGAAGAAACAGGTAGTCCCCCTGTTCCATCAGGTGTCGCACATGTCCGTGGAACACCTTGACCGGAAAGCATGTTTCCGCGGTCATGCATTCCACTCCGCTCAATGCCAGCCGATTGTTGGTTCGAGGGCTGAAGATGACGCCGTATCCCAGTTCCGAAAAGAGAGTTCCCCAGAGGATTCCCAGGTCCAGCGCATGCAGTGCCAACGGGATTCCGATCGTGGGCCTCGATGTCGGCATTCCCTGGGAGATTTCGAAGGTGCCGATCCCCCTTTCCTCCAGCGCCTCCTGGAAATACTGCTGGCGTTCCAGGAAGAGGTTCTCCCCGGCCGGTCCCGTGGTTCGACTCACTTCATACCGGCCGCAGTCTCCCCCCCAGACACTCTTTTGACCTCCAAAGCTGTAGATCTTGAGCTTGCATTCGTTGTGGCACTTCTTGTCGGCCTGGCATATGGATTCGGTGTAGCTCACCTCCATCCCTGCCAGGGCTTCGAGGTCCCGGGTTTGCCGGGAAAGCTCCCGCTTTTGAAACATCTCCTTCACGGCCAGGGCCGCTCCGTATGCCCCCAGGACTTCCCGGTGCCTGGGAACCAGGATGGGTCGATCGAGCACCCTTTCGAAGGCGGCCACGATCCCCTGGTTCAGGGAAGGACCTCCCAGAAACATGACGCGGCGCCCGACGGCGCGTTTTTCCACCACCCGGTTCAGGTAATTGTGGACGATGGCGTAGCAGAGGCCCGCAATGAGGTCCTCTCGTCCGGCCCCTTTCTGCGCGTAGCTCACCAGGTCGGATTCCATGAAGACCGTGCAGCGTTCCGCCAGGTGGATGGGGGTCTGGGAGGCAAGGGCAATCTCCTGGAACTCGCCCACGATGTTGATCTTCATTTTGTTGGCCAGTTCGTGGAGGAAACTTCCGGTGCCCGCGGCGCAGACCTTATTCATATCGAAGTCCATGGGATGAGTGTTTTCGATACGAATATACTTGGAATCCTGGCCTCCGATTTCGAAGATGGTGTCGATGGCCGGGTCCACCTCGACGGCCCCTCTGGCATGGGCGGTGATTTCATCGATGATGAGATCCGCCTTGAGAAAGTCTCCCACCACGTTTCGGCCGGAACCGGTGGTGGCAATGGCCGTGAGATGAATCCGTCTTCCCGCCTCCCGGACAAGGTTTCGCAAGAGTCGCTGGGTGACCTCGATGGGCTTGCCCTGGGTCGGAACATAACACTTGTGGAGAATTTCCCCCTTGCCGTCGATGAGAGCATACTTGGTGGTGGTGGAACCGATATCGACGCCCAGGTAGGCAGGAGAGGGCTTCTTGCGACCGGGACGCCAGGGGGGGAGGCTGTTGTCCGGGTCGAAGCGGGTCCATTCGAGACGGAGCTTCTGTGCGATGGGAAATTCCGTCGGGGAGGAGGACCGATGTTCCTTCAACCTGCTTAGATCGACCCGGTGGTTGATTCCCTGTTTCCGGGCCTGCAGAGCGACTCCCAGTGCTCCCAGGGAGGTGTGGCGGGGGGGCACCCGGAGCCTCGGAAAGTAGTGCTGGAAGGCCATGACCTGGAGGCGATTGGACGCCATTCCCCCGATGAACACCACGGGGTCTTCCAGTTCCCGGTTGGCCACAATGGTACTTAGGTAGTTTGCCGCGTTGCCGTAATGGAGTCCCGCGATGATATTGGGCAGGGGTTCTCCTTTGTTCTGGAGATGGATCATGTCCGACTTGGTGAAGACCGTGCAACGACAGGCCACGGGGGCCGGGTAGGTGCTCTTGAGGCCCATCTGGATGAAGTCATCGAGGGTCTTCTGGAGTGTTTCCTGGTCCATGTGGAATTCCGGACCGTAGAGAGACTGCGCCAGCCGCTCCGCCTGCTGGTCGATGAACGAACCGGTCCCGGAAGCGCAGGGACCGTTCATGTTGAAGGCTTCCAGGTGCCATCGGTCCCCCACGTGAGTGAGTTGAAGCAGGGCGGCGTCCTGGCCCCCCATGCTGATGATCGAGCGCACGCCCGGTACCATGTGCACCACCCCCAGCACCTGTGCGATGGTTTCCGCTTCGTAGGGTGCCGAAAGCACCTCCGCCGGCAGCTGACCGTGGACGCCGGTGAAAGAAACGGAGCGGATGAGTCCGGGAGGAATTCCATGATCGGAAAAAAAAGAGGGATCGAAAACTCTTTCCAACAGCAGGAGGATTTCCTCGAAAACCAGGCCGAAATGCCGCCGGTAGGGTGCTTCGTACACCACCTCCTGGCGGTCGTCCACCATGATGCAGTTGATGCTCACCGATCCGACATCGATTCCCAAATCATAGGCCATTGATCGTTTCCTCAGAACATGTCCAACGGATCCACGGAAGAAGTCCCGCTATGTTCTTCCGACCGAAGCCGGACCGAGACCTTTGGGGTTTGCCGGGCTTCGAGCTCAGCTTTCGGCAGCCCATCCCGCCTCGACCGAACCGGGCGAGCCTCCGAATCCGTGGACGAGATCCGGATTCCCCCGAAGGTTCGCAACGGCAACCCGCCGAGGTAGAAGCATCTCCGCGCCGGCCGGCTCCGAAGTCCCCGTACTATAAGTTTTTTGGAGTCATTGTTCAATCGTTGATCGAACGGGGACCATTATGAACTTGACAGGAACGGGACGATAAAGGGAAAGTGCTCAAGCTCCCGTCACCGCGTGATCGGGCGGGCATCGAAGGGCAGGAACGGCTGGATCCTTTCAGAGATGATTCGCATCGAGAACCTCACCAAGCACTACAAAAACATCCAGGCGCTCAAGGGAGTCAGTCTCCATGTTCGGGAGGGTGAGTTATTTGCCTATCTGGGACCGAACGGGTCCGGAAAAACCACCACCATTCGGGTCCTGACCGGTCTTGCCTGCCCGACCTCGGGGGACGCCTATCTTCACGGGTTTCACATCCTTCGGGATAGCCTCAAGGCTAAGTGCCAGTGCGGCCTGGTGCCCCAGACCATCAACCTGGACCAGGAACTCACCGTTCGTGAAAACCTCGAAATCCACGGCAGGCTTTTTCGGATGCCCCGAAAAAGTCGAAGATCCAGAATCGAGGAACTCCTCGAATACATCGGCATGAGCGATCGGAAGGACAGCCCCGTGAAGTACCTCTCGGGCGGAATGCGCCGAAGGGTCATGATCGCCCGAGCTCTCATGCATTCTCCCAGGATCCTCTTTCTGGACGAACCCACCGTCGGGCTGGACCCCACCATCCGGAGGAAAATCTGGTCCCTCATCAAGAGGATTCAGCAGAGTGGATCCACGATCTTTCTCACCACCCATTACATCGAGGAAGCGGAGTTTCTGGCCGAGAGGGTGGCCTTTCTGGACGAAGGAAGGATCGTTGCCCTGGATCCCCCCCAAACCCTGATGGCTCGGTTGGGGAGTTGGGCCCTGGATGAAATGGTCGATGACAACATGGAAACCCGGTATTTTCAGACCCGTGAGGAAGCAAATGCCTACATCGCCCGGCAACAGGGAAGTTTTTCCCTGAGGAGGGTGAACCTCGAGGATGTGTTCATCTCCGTTACGGGGAAGAAGGTCCAGCCATGAGGGGATGCTTGGCCGTCTACCACCGGGAGGTTCTGATCCTGCGAAAGAAGCTTTTAAAGCAGATCGCCTCCATGTCCGTGGCGCCCCTTCTCTACCTGATGGCCTTTGGACTGGGCATGGGGCGACATGTACAAATCGGAGGCCGCAGTTATCTCGAGTTCCTCATACCGGGGCTGATTGCCATGAGCAGCATGACCCAGGCCTTTGCCATCGCCAGTGAAATCAACATCGCCCGATTCTACTGGAGGATCTTCGAGGAATTCCAGGCCGCCCCCATTGGATGCCTGGCCTACGTTACCGGCGAGGTTTTGGCCGGCATCACCCGGGCACTTCTTTCGGTGGGTGTGATCCTGGCAATCGCCCTGGGCTTTGGCGTGGTGCTTTCCTGCAATCCGGCGTTCTGGCTGGGGGTGATCCTCAACAGCTTTGTCTTTGCATCCCTGGCCGTGGCCATGGCCATGCTCGTCAAGTCTCACGCCGATCAGGCCCTTTTGACCAACTTCTTCATCACTCCCATGGCTTTTCTCGGCGGGACCTTCTTTCCCGTAGATCAAATGCCGTCCTGGGTCCAGACCCCCCTCAATCTCCTTCCCCTCACCCA
Source organism: Syntrophobacteraceae bacterium (assembly GCA_018053185.1). Lineage (GTDB taxonomy): Bacteria > Desulfobacterota > Syntrophobacteria > Syntrophobacterales > Syntrophobacteraceae > JAGPLX01. The sequence goes on along the minus strand of JAGPLX010000008.1, from coordinate 502 downwards.
TGCAGCCCAGGCCATCCGTACGGCGGCATTCAAGGGAACACCGGAAGCCTTTTCCTACTTCCTTCTTGCCTCGATGGGGGTCGTCCTGTTTGTCTTTGCCCTCCTCTGCGTCAACAAGGCCAAGGAGTAGGGACACGGCTCCCATGCGAAAAAATCTTTCTTCCTCGACTTCGGCCATCGAATCATCAGGCGCCGGGTCATCGAGGCCGCCTGCAACCGCAAACAAAAACCTGTGCCGGTGATCGACGAGGCTTCCCTCTTGAGAATCGAAGTCTTCGCCGGGCTCCACATCCCCACCCAGCTCGACGGCGACTCCACACCCTGTCTGCCTCCAATCCCCGCCGGACGGACCGTTTTATCGATTCACCGCTCTATCGAACCTCCCTCGCCCCGGCATCGAGAATCATTGTCTGCTGCCGTCTCCAGGGGGAGCTCCCGACAGGAGATGGCTTCCTGTCGGACTCAAGTAGAGGCCGAGATGAACGAGAAGATCGACCAGGTC
>JAGPLX010000041.1 GCA_018053185.1 Syntrophobacteraceae bacterium | reverse complement strand
CCCTGGTCCAAAATGCCGATGAACCTACAGGATGGGATTTTGGAGGACGAGTTTTCTCTTAGGAAGGGGGATTCCCATGGAAACCAAGATACAGGAAATTCAGCCGACGGGGGCGGAACAATGGTTGCGACAGGATGCCGCCCTCAGGGACCCGGCCCTGATTCCGCCTGTCACCAGGGTGGAAAAGCGGGGAGAAGCCAAGACATCCACGCAGAACAAGCCTCTTCCAGGCACCGCGCCCACAACCGCCATGGGAAAAGAGAAGGCCGGGGAGCTGGTGGATGAAGTGCAGTCCTACCTGAACGACATCAATATTCAGCTCAGTTTCGACTTGAGCGAAGAGACCGGGGACATGGTCGTGCGGGTCATCGACCGCAACACCGGCGAAGTCATTCGCCAGATTCCCCCGGAGAACCTGATGGAAATCAGAGAAAGGCTGAAGGAATTGCAGGGAGTGCTCTTAAATGATAGAGTGTGATCCTACGGCACAACCCGAAACTCTGCCGCAAGGATTTGAATTGAATTCGAGGATCAAAATCCTGATTGTCGACGACGATGACGTCTGTCGTGAATTGCTGCGTGACGCCATTGACGGCGAGGAGGTCGAGGCATCCCTGGCTTCCGACGGAATCGATGCCATGGAGAAGCTCCATGCATGTCCGTTTGACATTCTGATCACGGACTTGAGTATGCCTCGCATGGACGGCCTGACCCTGCTCCGTCACGCCCGCCAGTTGCATCCCAACATCCTCGCCATCGTCATCACGGGGTACGGGAGCCTGGAATCCGCCATCGAGGCCATCCGCCTGGGTGCCTACGATTACCTCCAAAAGCCCTTCAAGATCGAACGAATCACCCTCATGACGCGCAATGCCGTAGAAAAGGTCAAGATTTTGAGGGAGAAGGACCAGCTTTTGAAAGATATCGAAATCCTGTACCAAAGGCTCCATTTTCTTGAAGGCGAGTGCCGCAATCTTCAGGACACGATCAAGACGCCTCAAAACGATCATGGCATCGAAACCCCTCTCTTCCTGTTCCCCCGCCATACTCTGCCTCTGAATCTCTTCGAGATTCCCCACGAGAACTCCACCCAGATACTCTCCAAGCTCGAGCGGCTCAAGGAACTGCGGCGGGACAAAGTCATCGATGAGGCGGAGTTCTCCCTTCTGAAAAAAGCAATCATCAACAAGTTCGGATCCAAGGAATCATGAAAATCCTGATCGTAGAAGACGATGTTCTTCTCAGCGAACTTCTGCGGGAGTTTCTTCACCAGCTAAATCACGAGCGGGTCAGAGCGTGCTTCAATGGGAAAGAGGCTGTGGCGGCGGTAGAAGAAGAATCCTTCGACTGCGGGTTTGTGGACCTTCGGTTGCCCGATATGAACGGATTGCGACTGCTGGATTTGATCAAGCGGCAGGATCCGCGTCTACCCGTTGTGATGATGAGTGGTTACCCCACCATGAGTTCGACCATCGAGGCCATGAGAAAGGGGGCATCCGATTTCCTCACCAAGCCCTTCACCCTTCAAGACATGGCACTGGCGCTGGAAAGGGTCACCAAGGAACGGAAGCTGCTGCTCGAAAATCTCAGCCTGCAACTGGAGATCCAGGCTCGAAATCAACTGGAACTGGTCAACAGAGAGCTTCAGGAAAAGATCCGGGAGCAGGAGCAACTTTTCAGCATTTCCCGTGAGCTGGATTCCGTGCGGTCCAGTGAGGACCTCTACCCGCGCATCGTACAGGTTGCCTCTCGATTGACGGCATCCAGGGAGGTGGGTTTCTTTCTCATGCCCCCGGGCCAAAACAGCCTGATGCTGGTCTCGGATCACGGCTTCGACGGTCACCATGACGGAAGAAGGCTCATTCCGGTGGATGGGGAACACCTCAAGAAAGCGCTGAACGGGGAAAGCCCGGTGAAGGTCGGGCTCGCCGAATTCTTCGGAGGGACCAATGCGGAAACCCGGATTCCCTCTGCCGTCAGGCTCTCATGCTGGCCGCTTCGTATCCGGGGGGAGCTGTTCGGTTTTCTTGCCGCCTCCAACGGCGAAGAAAAGGTTTTCAGTCAAACGGAGGTCAGGCTCCTGGATTTTTTGATCAAGAAAGCGGCCCTGACCATCGAGAACATGGCCCTCTATGAAAGCTTGATCGGCAATTTCTACGGCATTCTCAAATCCCTCGTCAATGCCCTGGAGGCCAAAGATCTTTACACCGGGAAACATTCCGAGCGAGTCACCCGCTATGCCCTTCGTATCGGTGGAAAACTCGGCTGCTCCGCGACTCAGATCGAAGCCCTGCAAACGGTAGGCTACCTTCACGACATTGGAAAGATCGGAATCGCCGACAGCATCCTCAACAAACCCAGCTCCCTCACAGTCGAAGAATACGAGCTTGTCAAAAGGCACCCGTCCATCGGAGACTCCATCGTCTCGGAACTGGGCCTGAGCCCGGAGGAACGTGCGATCATCCGTCACCACCACGAACGGTGGGATGGAACCGGTTATCCGGACGGCCTGGCCGAAGAGGAGATCCCCCTGCTGGCTCGAATTGTCATGGTCGCCGACGCTTTCGATGCCATGACTTCCAAGCGGGCTTACCGTGATTCCATGTCCCGAAAAGAAGCGGTTCAGGAACTCCAAAGAAACAAAGGAAAGCAGTTCGACGCGGATGTGGTGGATGCCTTCCAGGAGGTCATTTTCACCCTCGACGACGAATGAACCATCCCCGCTCCGTCTTTTTCCTCCCCCTCCGCCTCTGGAGGTCTCATGAAAGCCGTACCCAATGCGGATGACCCGGCTCATTTGAAAAGGCTTCTCGATCTCTCCATGGAAGCCTTGCAGGAAAAGGACCGTCAGTGCCACCTGGGAAAACTGGTGCGTGGACTGATCCACAACGTGAACGGTCCCCTGCAGAACGTGTCCATGCTCACCGAGATGCTCACCCGAGGGCAGGACCTTCTGGATCAAATGGCCCGGAAGACTCCTGCAGAGGATCCCGGTCAATGGGAGAAGGCGCTGGAGAAGCAGCGGCAGCGCTTGGAAAGGTTGTCTCAGCAGATCATGGACCTCGCCGGGGTATTGAGGGACTTCATGATCGTTCTCGAAATCGAGCGAAACCAATCGGAGGTCGATTTAAGACTCCTCCTGCATAAGCTCGTCCGAGTTCTCCACGCGGATCTCTTTTTCAAACACGAGGTGGAAGTAGCACTGAACCTTGCCGACGAGCTGCCCCTGGTGAGGATTTTGGGTCGCGATCTGGTTCCATCTCTCATGCACTTGTTTCACAATTGCATCTGTGCCATGCGGGACACTCCCCATAGGAAGCTGGAAGTGGAATGTTTCGTGGAACAGGGAAACATCCGGGTTCTTTTCAAGGATTCCGGGTGCGGCCTGGATCTTGATAAGGGGCAAGGTTTCTACTTCGACCTCTTCTTCTCGGACTGGCCTTCCACATCCGCTTCCAAGGAAGACCACGAAAAACACTTCGGATTTGGCCTCTTTTCCGTCCGAAAACTCCTGGCCCCTTACGGTGTTTCCGTTGGGATGGAAAGGCGAAATGAGCAAACCGTGGTCGAATTGCGGATCCCGGTTCAGCCCTGAATCCCCGGCCGCGGGATTCCCGGGAAAGGAATGGTGGAAGAGCATCTTTTGCCCGGTCCGGGGAAAAATTTGCCGCAGGCCGTTCTCCCCCAACCCGCGAGAGCCGGGCCGTTTTCCGGACGACACCCCTTTCCCGGGAGGCGGGTCAACCAGGAGTGCGGCGGCATTTGCCCGGGTTGATGACAAGAAAACTTCGGGTCCGGTCTCCAGGACCTCCTCGAGGGAACTTTCAACATCGGAAACGGGAACCTTTGGCAGAGTTCTTGCTCTACATCGACACGAAGACGCTTTCCGGTTTTTGCCTGTCACCGCACAGTCCTCTTGTCCCCGGGGTCCCGTGGCGATCCATGGGAGGGAGAGAGCCCGCGCGGCCATGAAGCCGAGTGAGGGGAGGGTTGTCTATGAAAATCTTTGAATCACAGCGAAACCAGGGCATCGAGAAAGTGCCGGAATCCTCCGGATCTCGTGTGCCCGGTAGGTCGGGAGCCTTTCAGGAGTTGTTGAGCTCGGAGGTGGAAAATTCCTCGACAAGTGTGAACCAGGCCGGCTCCGGCGAGAACCTGTCCGGTTTGGAGAGACTCAATGCCATGCCCTGCCTGTCGCCCATCTCCATTTCCCCGGCCTCCGATTTGGGTGAAACACTGGGGGCTGTTGCGAAAAACCTGGACCGGCTGGCTCGAGAGCTCGAGGATCCGTGCGCCATCCACCCGAAAAGGGCCGAAGCCCTGCTCCGGTCGTTGAGCACCGAGGCGGATCGCCTCGGTGAGGAGACGCGATCTCTCCCCGAAGGACATCCCCTGCGCAGGATCAGTGATGAACTCAGGATCATGACCTATGTCGAATCCGTCAAATGGAACCGGGGGGACTACCTCTAGCTACGGCAGGAAAGGCCGGTTTCTTCGGGTCGCTCTGCTGGGGGGATGCCTTGCGCTGACGCTCTCCGGGGGGGCTCCGGCCGAGGGTCGTCCAAAAGAAGATACCGCCACCGCCTGGTCCGCCTGTCCTGGATTCCGGATCCGGCCTTCCTCCCGGACGCTTTTCCTCCGGAAGGCCGAGTTGACGGAAGATAAAAACTATCGAACTTACCGAACGGCCCCCATGGAACCCGGCTCCCTGGAATTCGAGGAACAGGAAAGAGAAAAGGAAGAAAGATCCTGGGACATGCTTCGGAACTTGGAGATTTTCCCGAGTGTGCCCCACCATGGTGAAAATCCTCCTGTCAACCAACCGCGTCGCAAGACCCCTCACAACTAACAGCTCTCCCTCGATCCACATTGTTGGAAACGGGAAAATCTATGGTTCTATGGAACCGGGAATATCCATTGACACCTGATCCACCGGTATCGAAGATGCCTTCCGGCACCGACGGGGAACCGTCACCCATGGTTTCGGCCGCAGGCTTGCGGTGGGAAGCCTCTCCCAACCCCTCTTCGACTACCTCGATTTCCTCTCCTGGTGTTGAACTTGCAAGCAAATCTCAAGTGTCGCCCGTTGGATGCCGATAAGAGAATCGATACGGTCTGTCGCCAGCGGACACGGGCGGGTCGTCAGGTTCGCCACGGACGAAACAGGCGGGGTCAACCAGGAAACCGGGACGAAGAGATCAGGATGGTTTTAACGGATCAGCTCTTTCATCAGTTCAGCGATTTGGTGTATCGAGAATGCGGGATCAACCTGCACGAGGGAAAGAAAGCCCTTCTCCAGGCGAGACTGAACAAGAGACTCCGCATCACCGGCTTTTCATCCTACGAGCAGTATTACGAGCACATCACCTCATCCGGGAACTGTCAGGAATTCATTCATTTCCTGGATTCCATTTCGACCAACCTGACGTACTTCTTCCGGGAGTCCCAGCATTTCGAGTTTCTCGAACAGAAGCTCCCCGAGGTTCTCGAAGCCAAGAGGAAGGAGAAGAATCTGAAGTTGCGGATTTGGAGTGCCGGCTGTTCGACGGGGGAAGAACCTTACAGCATCGCCATGTGTGTGCTGCCCCATCTGGAGGGTCTGCCGCGTTTCGATTTCCGGATCCTGGCCACGGACATCTCCACGCGCGCTCTGAAAACCGCCGTGAGGGGAGTGTATTCGGAGGAGAAGATCGCGAAGGTCCCGGAAGCGTTACGCATTCACCATTTCCGAAACCTCCAAACTCAAAATGGGAAACGGGAATTCGAAGTGATCCCGGCCGTTCGGCACCTGATTACCTTCGGACGGTTGAATCTCAAGGACCCCTTTCCTTTCAAAGGCCCCTTCGATTTCATCTTCTGCCGCAATGTCATGATCTACTTCGACAAGAAGACCCAGGAACTACTCGTCCAAAAAATCGCTCAGTACCTGGATCCGGGAGGGTATCTATTCGTGGGGCACTCCGAGAGCCTGATGGGCCTGTCCCATTCGCTCCGTTACGTGCGTCCTGCGGTATACAGGAGATAGCATTTCGGGCTGAGAAGAGGTAAAGACTGTTGCAATGAGAAGGGTCATTGGCGTCGCAGATATGGCAGTAAGCAACAATCCCGCCGAAAACCTGGTCACCTACTCCCTGGGTTCGTGTATTGGAGTGATCTTGTATGATCCCACGGTCGGAGTAGGGGCCATACTGCATTATATGCTCCCGGATTCGAGCCTGGACACGGAGAAAGCCGCCCGCGTTCCGGCGATGTTCGCAGATACGGGCATTCCCCTGCTGTTCCGGCAGTCCTACCGGTTGGGCGCCGCCAAAAAGAACCTGGTGGTGAAGGTGGTGGGAGGGGCGCAGATCCTGGATGAGAATGGCCTTTTCAATATTGGCAAGCGGAATTATCTGGCTCTCCGAAAAATCTTTTGGAAAAATAACGTGTTGATCAAGGCGGAGCATGTGGGCGGGAATGTGAATCGAACGGTCCGACTGGATGTGAAGACCGGTCAGGTGGTCCTGAAGGTTTCCGGGATGGGGGAATTTGAGCTGTAAGTAAGATGGATTCGACCATGCGGGGCAAACGACCATGCCGTACAATGTGCTGATAGTGGACGACTCGAGATCGATGAGAGAGGTCATCAAGAAAGTTTTGCGGCTTTCCGGATTTCAGATAGGGGATTGTCTCGAAGCCGGCAATGGAGAGGAGGCCTTGAACATCCTCGAAAGCCATTGGGTGGACGTGATCCTCTCGGACGTGCACATGCCGGGGATGGATGGATTCGGACTCCTGAGGGCACTCATGGCCCATGAAGCTTTCCGCGACCTGCCCCTGGTGTTCATCACGACGGAATCGAACCAGGCCCGGCTGCAAGAAGCCCTGAACCTTGGAGCAAGGGGATACCTGCGCAAACCTTTCCGCCCGGAAGAGGTCCGAGCCTTGTTGGTAAAAATCATGGGGGAAACGGATGAATCCCAATCGAGAACAGTTGATCAGGGATGCGATTTCTGAGGTGCTCGAAGCCATGTTCTTTGTTTCCGTGGATTTTTTGGAACCTACGCAGATTCGCGCTTCCTCCTTTCCTTGCTGTTCGACCATCCAGTTGCGCTGTAACACCGAATGCGTGGAAATAGGCATCGCCGTGACAGAAGCTTTCGGCAAGATGATTGCCGCCAATTTCCTTGGAATCGAGGAAACGCAAGTGAAATCCGAGGAACTGGAGGACGTTCTCAAGGAACTGGCCAATATGTCCGGAGGGAACTACCTGAGTCGAACGGACAGTGGGAACTGGGAACTGGGAATTCCCAGTTCTCGGAAATTGTCGGAATCCTCGGACACATTCCTTCGGGGTGTACCCATGGACACCATGGGGGAGCCGGCGGGGCTGGTTTTCATCGAAATCACCCCCATCCACCCGATAACTCGAGCTTGACCGGGCAGGGAGTGAATTTTGGAGACTTCCGCTCCTCTCACCCATCAGGAGTACTTTTTACGTCCGGGGTATATTTTCATCACCCAGCGTCCCACCCTCATCTCGACGGTTTTGGGTACTTCCGTGGCCGTGGCATTGTGGGATCGCCGGCGGAAGTGGGGAGGAATGAACCATTTTCTGTACCCCCTGGTGCCAAACCCCCAGAATGCCACCGCCAAGTACGGAAATGTCTCCGTGAGGGCACTTTTCAATCTCCTCGTCCGGGAGGGGAGCGACCGGAGGGATCTGGACGCCCAGATATTCGGAGGGGCCCACACCGTGGAGGCATCCCCGGAAGAGATCGAGGTGAGTCGGCAGAACATTGCCGTTGGACGCGAGACCCTTCGGAAAATCGGCATCCCCATCGTGTCCGAAGACACCGGCGGGACCAAAGGGAGAAAGCTGGTTTTCAACACTGCCACCAGCGAGGTGGCCGTTTTTCGAGCGGATCGACTCCGCGAAAGTGATTGGTATCCATACCAGGGGAAACGTTGAAAATGTCCATGTATAAGGCTCAGACCCCCATCAAAGTGTTGATCGTGGACGACTCGGCTATCGTGAGGAAAATCTTCACCCAGGAGTTGTCCAAGCATTCGGACATCGAGGTCGTGGGAACAGCGCCGGATCCCTACGTAGCTCGAGACAAGATCGTGAAGTTGCGGCCCGACGTCGTCACCCTTGACATCGAAATGCCTCGAATGGACGGGATCAGTTTCCTTCGCAAGCTCATGAAGTACTTTCCCATTCCCACCATCATTGTCAGCTCCTTGACGCCGAAAAACAGTGAAATGGCGCTGGAAGCCATCGAATCCGGCGCGGTGGAGGTACTGGCAAAACCGGGAGGCTCCTATTCCGTGGGAGACATGAGTGTCCAGCTGGTTGAGAAGATCCGAGCCGCGGCACAGGCGAGGCTCCCTGCCGTCGCGAAGAGTGGGGAAGTAGCGAAGGCACCCGGACCCGACGAGCGCTACGCTATCCTGTCCGGGGCCCTCAAGCGCACCACTCACAAGGTCATCGCCATCGGTGCCTCGACGGGGGGCACGGAAGCCCTGAAGGTCGTGCTCACCCAGTTGCCCCCGAATACCCCAGGAATCACCGTGGTGCAGCACATGCCCCCCCGGTTCACCACCGCCTTCGCCAACCGTCTCAACGATCTGTGCCAGATCGAGGTGCGGGAGGCCAAGGACGGCGATTCGGTACTGCCGGGGCTGGCCCTCATCGCGCCGGGCAACTACCACATGCTCCTTCGAAGGAGCGGGGCCAGGTATTACGTGGAGGTCAAAGGCGGTCCCCTGGTATGCCACCAAAGGCCCTCTGTCGACGTGCTCTTCCATTCCGTGGCCCAGTACGCGGGGCCCAACGCAGTGGGAGTGATCCTGACCGGGATGGGGCGGGATGGTGCCGGTGGAATGCTCGAGATGCACAAGGCCGGGGCGTCGACCATTGCCCAGGATGAGGCAAGCTGCGTGGTTTTCGGAATGCCCAAGGAGGCCATCCGGATGGGAGGAGTGCAGCAGGTCGTCTCGTTGCAGCAGATTCCGTACGCCGTGCTGAAGACCGTTGCCTCGGACAATCAGAACGGCGGCGACAAAATCTTATGAATCCAACATCAGGATTCGATGGTGAGGAAACTATGCCAAAGAAGGAAGGAGAACCCCCTGGGTCCGGGAAGACACGGAGTTGAGGCGGGTTTCCAAGGGATGAGCGGGACATCAACTGAATGACGTGGGTAAGAAGGAGTGAGGCGATGGCGTACAAGGACATGACCGCCCTGGTTGTGGACGACTTTGCAACCATGCGCCGCATTGTGCGGAACATATTGCGTGATCTCGAATTCAAGAACATCCTCGAAGCCGAGGATGGATCGGCAGCCATGGAGGTGCTCAAAAACAACAAGGTCGACCTGATCGTTTCCGACTGGAACATGCCTAAGATGAACGGATTGGAATTCTTGAAGCAGGTTCGTGCCACAGACGGGATCAAAGACATTCCCTTTCTGATGGTGACCGCCGAAGCCCAGAAAGAAAACATCATCGAGGCAGTGAAGGCGAAGGTGAGCAATTATATCGTCAAGCCATTTACAGCAGCGACCCTGGGGGAAAAGCTGGCGAAGATTCTCCCCAACGAATAGTCGACCTCTTCAGTTGGCTTGAAAAGAGGATACAACTCCGATGAAAGACGTGGTGGAGAAATTGACACGCGGAGTGATCGATGGTCCGGAGGATCTCATGGGCATGGGGGAATGCCTGAATCTCCTGGAACAACTGGAAACCGCTTCCTATTTCCCCGCGGATGTCGCCGGTCTCCTGCCGGAAGTGAAGAAAGTGCTGGGCCGAATCATTTTGCGGGAATCTTCCGACATTGAAAAGGACTGGCAGTCCGTGCGGCAGATGATCCAGGAGCTGTGCGACCGGGGAAACGGTGCACCCGCCGGCCCTCCGGATTCCGTGCTTGACCCCGACCTGGAGGCCATCAAGAGCCTGATTCAAGACCAGGATTCCAAAGAGTCGCACCCGTCCCCCCTGGGATCGGGTGACGGAGACCCCCGAGGAGGGGAAGAAGCCTTTGCAGAAACGGAGGGATCCTTCGAGAGTCCCACGGAAAGAATGGACCTTCAGGACCCGGAACTGGTGAAGGATTTCATCGAGGAAGCCAGGGAGCACCTCGCATCCATCGAGCTAAACATCCTTGCGTTGGAAACCGATCCAAAGGATCAGAACGCCATCAACGCCATTTTCAGGCCCTTTCACAGCATCAAGGGGGTCGCGGGGTTCCTGAACCTCAAAGACATCCACCACTTGAGCCATGAGGTGGAAAACCTCCTGGACAGCGCTCGTTCCAACGAGATCCTCATCACGGACGATGCCATCGACCTAATCCTCAAGGCTGTGGACCTCCTGAAGACCCTCATCGGGGTCCTCGAAACCTCCATGGTCGAGGGGGCCGCCCTTCCCTCGAACGCGGAGGGTGTCGAAGCATTCCTGAAGCGCCTGCGCGCATTTCAGGAGCAACCGGCTGAAGGAGAAAGCCCGGTGCGCAAACTGGGCGAGATCCTCGTCGAGCGGGGAATTGTCGAAAACCAGGCCGTCGACCAGGCCGTCGAAGTTGGTAAATCCAGTGGAAAGAGACTCGGTGAACAACTCATCAATGATGGAATGGTCGGTCCCCGGGAGGTGTCCTCGGCATTGAGGGAGCAACGCCGGTCCAAGGAAAACGCCGCTTCCGTGCGGATCGACACCCACAAGCTCGACAACCTGGTGGATATGGTGGGAGAACTGGTCATCGCTCAGTCCATGGTTCTCCAAAACAGCGAGGTCGAGGCCATTAAGGACCAGAAGTTCCAGAAAGATACCGTCCAGCTTCGCCGAATCACTAACGAACTCCAGCGCATTTCCATGGCCATGAGGATGGTCCCCATCAAGAGCACTTTTCAGAAAATGATTCGCCTGGTGCGAGATCTGTCTCGGAAATCCGGCAAGGAAGTGGTCCTGGAAATGAAGGGGGAAGAAACGGAAATAGATCGCAACATGGTGGAGGAAATCTACGAACCCCTGGTTCACATGATCCGGAATTCCATCGATCACGGGATCGAGTACCCCGAGGAGCGACTGGCCGCCGGTAAGGCCTGCCCAGGTGTCATTCTCATCGCCGCCGAGCAGAAGGGAGGAAACATCGTCATCGAGATCCGGGACGACGGGCGAGGCCTGGATACTGAAAAGATCCGCGCCACGGCCATCCGCCGCGAGATCATCTCTGCAGACGAACAACTTGATGAAAGGGCCATCTACGAGCTCATCTTCCATCCCGGGTTCTCTACCACGGACAAGATCACCGAAGTCTCCGGCCGAGGGGTGGGCATGGACGTAGTGAAAAAGAGCGTGGAGCGCCTTCGGGGAAAGGTCGAAATTTCCAGCGAGCGGGGACGTGGCACCCGCTTCGAGATGAAACTTCCCCTGACCATGGCCATCATCGATGGGATGATCATCCATGTGGGAAATCACCGCTACGTGGTGCCGACCATTTCTATGAAGGAGTCGCTTCGACCGGCCCGAGCGGCCTACCAGACCATTCACGGAAGGGGTGAGACCATCAAGGTCCGCAATTCCCTGATGCCTCTGATCCGTCTTCATCAGCTCTTCGGGGTTGAACCCAAATACCGGGATCCGTGGGATGGTCTGTTGCTGGTGGTCAATGAGGACAACCGCTCCTACTGCCTCCAGGCGGACGAAATCGTCGGCCGCCAGGAGGTGGTGATCAAGAGCCTGGGATCCTCCCTGAGACATGTGGTAGGGATCTCGGGGGGAGCAATCCTCGGGGACGGAAGGGTTGCTTTGATCCTGGATGTCAAGGGTATAGTGAGCCACTACGAGGGAAATTCGTGATGACGATGGATGTACGCGAGGACGATTGGGTTGAGCTGGCTCAAATTCTCGAGTCGGTGGAGCAACACCTCTGTCTTTTGAACAACCAATCCGGAACCGAAAAGATCGAGACCTGCCGCCACGCACTGAAATCCTTCCACACCACCGCCGCCATGCTGGGCCTTGGCGAGCTGGAAAGGCTGGGGATCGCCCTGGAGAATGCGCTCTTCGTTCGGGAGGTACCCATCAATCGGAGACCCGACGACCTGCACGCGCTCGGTTCGGCTTTGAGCGCGGTCATCGCGGAGATCAGGAAGGTGGGCGGTGAGGGCGGCGGTCTTTCTCCAACTCGACTGGAGGAGATCGCCGGGAGCCTGGATGCCTGCGTCAACCCTGTGGCCCCCTCTCGAAACCACGACGGGAGAGCCAAGGACAGGGAGCCCGCCAACGGGACCGGTCAAAGAGTTGTAGAAGGCATCCTGGAAGAACCCAACGGCATTCGGCCCCTGGACTTCTCGAGGCTGGAAGAGATCGTGACCCATTTGGGCGGGCACCTCCTTCTCCAAACCGACGGAAACGGCCCCTCCTCATTCCAACTGCAGTTCGAAGCGCATCCGCTCATCGTGGAACAGGTGGAGGCACTGCTTTCCCCCTCTCATCCCGACAAAACATTAGCACCCGAGCTATGCCGGGAAGACCGGCGAATGGAGAAGATCCTCGAGACGATCAAGGAATTCATGAAAGCGTTTTCCGAGGGAGACATCAAGCGAGCTCAGGAATCCCTTCTCTTCATGACCAACCAGGATGAACATGTCGCTCTCTACACCGAGATCGGCACCATGGCGCGCCAGCTCCACAGCTCCCTCAAGGGTTTCACCTCCACCCTGGACCCAGCCCTGAAGGAAATGGTGGAAGACAAACTTCCCGACTCAGGCAATCGTCTGGAGCATATTCTCGAACTCACCGAGAGGGCGGCCAACACCACCCTTGATCATGTCGAGACCATTCAGAAACGAAATGAAAAGGACCTGGAGCTCGTCGCTCAACTGGGCGAGATCGTGGGGGAATTGAGAGCAGTCGGGGGACTGGCGGAAAAGAAACTCGGAGCGGGTTCGGCCCTCACGGCGGAATTGTCCGCCTCCATTCTCCAGACCCGCGACGACCTGACCACCATCCTCATGGCCCAAGACTACCAGGATCTCACCGGCCAGGTGGTCCTGAAAATCATTCAACTTCTCAAGGATCTCGAGAAGAAGCTGGTGAACGTGATTCGGGTGTTCGGGGTCAAGATCGAGGCCATGAAAAAAGGCGGCCAGGAGGAGCTCTACGGCCCAGCCCACAACGGAAAAGCAGGTGTGCTTCGTTGCCAGGATGATGTAGACGCCCTTCTTGCGGATTTCGGATTCTGAAAAAAACCCCGCTGCTCCTCTCTGGGGTAGAGCAGCAGGGTTTGTGTGAAACTCTCCCCGGTCGATGCCCTCTCGGCAGGATTGCCAGGATAAAACTTTCAAACCGCCTTGTCCAGAAGAGCCAGTTCCCCCACGGTCAATACTCGGTCGATGTCCAACAAGATTTTGACGCCCCCGTTCATCTTGGCCATCCCTAAAATATAGTCGGTATTCAGCTTGGTGCCGAAGGTGGGTGTCTCTTCGATGTCCTCGGTCTTGATGTTCATCACCTCGGAGACGGAATCCACCACGATTCCCATCATGATCGATCCGGAATCACTGGAAATTTCGACAACGATGATGCAGGTCCGCTCCGTGTAATCCGTTGCGTCCATTTTGAATTTGAGTCTGAGATCCACTACGGGAATTACCTTGCCGCGAAGGTTGATGACCCCCTTGACGTAGTGCGGTGTCTGCGGGATCAGCGTGATGGGCATCATGCCGATGATTTCCTTGACCTTCAGGATCCCGATGCCGTATTCCTCTCCGGCAAGGGTGAACGTCAAATACTTGCCGCCTTTTTCCGCTGTGGTTTTTTTTGCTTTTTCAAGCACCTTGGCCAGCTCTTCCATGGGAACCTGTCTCCTTTCTCCTCAACTGAGTTGGATCTTGCCGCCCCCCTCTTTCCTTGAATCGGTCATGCCATCCGAAAACTTGAAATCTTTCCGAGAGGTTCTCCGTGAGGGTGATTTTTCCCGTCCATTCCCAAAAACCCTGGGTCTCGATCCGGCCGCGGAAAATCTCACGGTCTCCGACCACGAGCCGATATCCACCTTCAATTAGGATTGGATAAAAAATATCCCGCCTTTTCCTTCCCAAAGGGAACGAGTGACGGCACCTTCTTAAAAAGACCAGCAAATTCCATGTGGGCTCCCCATCCCCCTCCCGATAATTCCCGCCATTCCAATTTTTCTCTAAAGTTCTCCGTTTCCATCACCGACAAATAGGTTGAAGGAGAGTTTCCCATGGTGATTACGGACTATCGCATACAAAGCGTTCTCCGCACCTACAGCAAGCAGCTTCAGCGATCCAAGATCACAAGAAGGCTTGACTCCGAGGAAACCAGGAAACCCCAGGAGAAGGTCACCATCTCGGAGGAAGCCAGGCGCCGCGTTATCTTTGAGCGAGTCACTTCCCAGGCCATGGAGCAAATCTGCCAGCAAGGGGAGGACTCGACACCGGTCGAAGGATAGGAACATACGCTGAACAGTGCCTCGCGGGGGAGGGGAGCACCCTGCAACGCCAGGCAGAGGCAGCATTCCATACACGAGGGTCAAGGTCATGGATATTAAAAAAGTTCAAGCATACGTCACCCAGACTCCCTTGATGACCCCGGAGCACAATTCCCGGGTCTCGGGCGAGGAAAAAACTCAGGGTAGCTTCGCGGAAACCGATAGCGTCCAGCTCTCAAAAGAATATATCGAGGTAAACCGGGCGAAAAAACTCATGATGGACCGAAGTGACGAAATCAGGACCGACAAGATCGAGCCCATTCAACGTTCCATCGAGAACAAGACTTACGCCATTGATGCCGAGAAGATTGCCCAAAAGATGATGGATGAGCTGTGGTGGTAGAAGAGCATTGCATTCCGTTCGCCCGGAGTTTCGCCACGGATGCGGAGAACCCTGCCACAGCCCCGCATCCGGCATTCTGAACGCGCCCTGGGCAGACGTTCACCCTTACTGAACCCGTGCGGAACAGACGGGGACACCCTTTCTTGCCCCTCCTTTCTTACCCCTCACCCACTCGATGGTTTCATCCATCCGCTACCCAAAACCACAATACCTTCCCCGCCTTCGTGATTTTGGGGAGTCGTATCAGAGATACTTCGCCAGGCTCAGCTGTCCGATCAGGGCCGTCGACTGGAGTGCGGCTTGATAAGCCACTTCCTTTTGCTTCAATCGCACGATCACCTCGGCCATATCCGCCTCCTGGATTTCGGAAAGCCGTCCGGTGCGACTCAAGCTAAGGCTGGACAGGGTTGCTTCCTGACGATCCAGGCTCTCCAGCCGGGCACCCACCACCGCCTGCATTTTGGACATGTGCTCGTAGTCCGCATCCAGACCTCCCACCAGGGTGGTGATTTTGTCTGCGTCCCCTGCCTGGACGGCATCCTTCAGGTCCATGATCCTCTTGAGCAGGCTGGTGTCGACATCCGAGGGATCCGTGAAAAAAGCCTCTTCCCCGTTCAGGTTGATGGTCTGTTTGAAATCATTTCCGACTCGAACGCGATAGGCTTCTGTATTTCCGTGGTAACTATAATCGGGATAGTCGGGATCGGTGCTTTCCCCCATTTGAAAAGGGGGCGTGGAGGTCACTGTGCCGCTGAACAGATAGAGCTTGCCGTACTGCTCGTTCACAACCCCCAGGGCTTCCTCGAAGATCTGTTCGAGCTGGCTCACCTTGGCTGATTGTTCTTGGGCAGAAACGGCTTTGACGGCGCTCATCCCGATTTCCTTGGCTCGCAAGATCAGGTCCGAAGCCCGGTTCAAGGCATCCTCCGTCGCCTCATTCCAGCCCACTGCAAAATCCAC
Source organism: Syntrophobacteraceae bacterium (assembly GCA_018053185.1). Classification (GTDB taxonomy): domain Bacteria; phylum Desulfobacterota; class Syntrophobacteria; order Syntrophobacterales; family Syntrophobacteraceae; genus JAGPLX01. Next base: position 3,505 of record JAGPLX010000041.1, on the reverse strand, counting down.
GTTGCCCTGGAAGCTCACGATCTCCCGAAGACCTTGCTTCATCTCGATCATTTGGGACCAGGCCACGGGATCGTCGGAAGGCTCCAGTAACTGCTTACCGGACGCGAGCTGGTTGGAGAGCCGGTTCATGTCAACGTTGTCCCGATTGATATTGGTCAACATCTTGTCCCAAGCAATCGCAAAAGTGATTCGCATGACAAGGTCCTCTCAATCCACCATCTGGATGGCCGTGTCGAGCATTTCTGCGGCATGGGTGATCACCTTGGCCGCTGCCTGGTAGATTTGTTGAAACTTGATCAGGTCCACCATTTCCTCATCGATGCTGATCCCGGACACCGACTGCTGCTGCGCCTGGAGATGTTCCAATAAGGCCGCTTGGAAGTCCGCCCGGGACAAAGCATCCTGCTGATCCAGGCCCACCTGTTCCTGCGTTCGACTCAGGTATTCGAGAAAAGTGGCATTGCCCAGGTCCGATTCCCCGGACTCCCCTGCAAACCTGTGGGACTGCAGGTCCGCGATTGCCACGGCCTGTGTCGAATTCACTACGAAATCCGCGTCCACGGCCATGTCGCCGGCCTTAAACTTTTCTCCCAGGACCGAGTCATCGAACACCTTGCTTCCTCCCCCCTGCTCGTGAACGGCGTTGACTTCGATGATCAAAGCGGCGGCCAAAGCATTCAGGCGGTCCAGGTAGGTCAGGCTTGCATCGTCCGGGTTGGCCTGTACGAAGGACAAATCATGTTGTTTGCCCACAAGGTTGTATACATGGAGCAATCCCGCGAGTTCCCCACCCGGGAGATCGTTTTCCAGGTCCGGATCGCCGGGAACGGCCGTCCCCTGTTCATCCTCATAGGTGATCCGGTGGTTCGTTTCGTCGTAAAACAGGCTTCCGTACGCATCGCCCGACACCAGCGTGATGTCGGTTCCGTAATCCGTGAGACGGATGGTCAAAGCGCCGTTGCTCTCCTCCTCCCATGTGACGGGAATGAACTCCGCAAGATCCTGCAATGTCGTATAACGTAAGTCCCTCAGATCGTTTGCCGTTTCCCCGGCAGCCTCGGCCTTGATGATTTGTCCGTTATAGGAGGCCAGGTCCTCGATGAGCCCGTTAACCTCGGCCAGGTGGCTCTTCAATTCCTTCTCGATGCTGTCGGCGGAATCCGTCATGCCTGTGTATGCATTTCGAATTTGGGTGACCAGGGCCTGTGTAGCTTCTTCCACCAAAGCCCTTTGAGAGATCCCGTCCGGGTTCCGATTCAAGGCGTCCCACGCATCCCAAAACGCTCCCAGGGCTGCACTCAATCCCTGGTCTCCGTCGTCCCCCAAGATGGCTGAAATCAAGGATAACTGAGTGTAACGGGTGCGGTAGTCCGCCTCCTCGGAAACAGCGGCGGTCAGGCGACGCTCGATGAACTCATCCCGGATCTGAGTCACGGAGCTTACACAAGCACCGGCCCCGAGCCAGGAACCTCTCACCTGGTAGGGAGTGCTCGTTTCCAACATCACTCTCTGCCTTGCGTAATTCTTGTTGTCGGCATTGGCAATGTTGTGGGAAGCCGTCTGCAGACAAAGCTGGCTGTTGACCAGGGATCGCTTGGCAATTTCCAGGGTCACCATGAGACTCGCCATCCTAGGCCTCCTTTCTCAAGGCCAGCCCCTTGACGGGAGCTGATAGGGGCCTGGCGGCTCCGTCCCGACCGGGCAGATAGGTAGGGGGGATGAAACACTGGAGGAGATCCTGGATATAGAGGAGAGATCCTTTAAGGAACGCCTGGTTCCAACGGTTCCTTTTCCGGATCTCCTTCAACCGCTCTCGAAACCTCGCAAAAGACGGATCGTGATCTACTTTGCCGGTTTCCGCCTTCAAACGGGCCAGATCCTCGACGATCCTTCCCAATTCCAAGGTGAGGGATTCTTTGCGAGGCAGGATGGCAAGGAGTAAATCCGTTTGAAAGGTCTTCAACACCAAGGACTCTTCCTCCAGGACTTGCAAAAGCTGGGACGCCTTGAGGCAACAGGCCCCGAGAAGCTCTCCCTCCACGGGAGTTCCCTCTCCACCAACCCGCTCTACGGCTTTCCGAGGTTTCATGAGCAAATCCTTCCAGACGCGTTCTGATCAATCGTTCTATCGGTCGGAACGGCTAATTCCTTGAGGAGAACATGTTGCAAAATGTCTATCGAGCGGGGAAAAGCGCCTTGTGGGCACCTCAGGGATTCCGAAGCGGACCCGCGGGTTTGTCCCCCTCCTCGACAAGGGGGAGAAGCTGTTCATAGAGCAGCTTTGCAAGTCCGCAACCGCTCCCACGGCTCAATTCCCTGGCCAGACTTTCGTCCCTCATGCTTTCATAGATCTCTCTTGCCTGGTCCGGTTCCTCCGCACGCTGAACACTGTCACGCATGGATTTGAGGACGTAGTTGGCAAAGATAGCCTCGAATTCCTGGCACGCTTCCTTGAGACGCCTCTTTTTGATTTCGGGGTCCGATGCGGAAAGTCCCGGACTGGAGTTCACCCCTGGCAGCATGGTCGTCATCCTTCCTAAATGATTTCCAGCTCCGCTTGCAGAGCGCCTGCAGCCTTGATGGTCTGGAGGATGTTGATGAGGTCCCTGGGAGTGGCTCCAATGGCATTCAAACCTTTGACCACCTGCCCGATGGTGACTCCTCCCACCATGGAAAGAGCGCCCTTTGCCTCTTGCACCTCGATGCGTGTCTGGGGCACCACCGCCGTTTGTCCCCTGCTGAACGGGAGGGGCTGAGAAACGTTTTGTTGCTCGGTGATCTGCACCGTCAGGTTGCCGTGGGCCACAGCCACGGGAGTGATCTTGACGGTTTCCCCCATCACTACGGTGCCGGTCCGCTCATTCAACACCACTTTTGCCATCACTTCCTGCTGGACCTCGATATTCTCGACCCGGGTGATCATTTCCAGGACACGTCCCTGAAAAGAAGGAGGAACCACGAGCTTGATGGTTGCAGCATCCACGGCATGTGCATTGACATCCGGCAAGAGGGAATTGACCAGCGAGACGGTGCGTGTAGCCGTGGTGAAGTCTGGTTTCTTCAAAATCAGGTCCAGCTGCTGGGCGTTGGTGAAGTGGACCTGGACCTCTTGCTGGACGTTCCCCCCTCCGCTGACGAAACCCACCGTCGGATGGTTCTTCTGGACCGAACTGCCGCTCTGACCGGATATACTGAACCCACCCACGGAAATGGGACCCTGGGCCAATGCGTATGTTCTGCCGTCGGGACCCTGGAGGGGAGTCATCAGCAGAGTTCCTCCTTCGAGGCTCTTGGCATCCCCCATGGAGGAGACCTGGATGTCGATGCGGGTACCCACCCGGGCGAACGGAGGGAGCTTGGCCGTCACCATGACCGCTGCCACGTTCTTTACCTTGATCTGGGTCGGGTCCGTTCGAATGCCCACGTTGTCCAGCAAGTTGGCAAGGCTGTTCACCGTGAACTTGGTTTGGTCCTTGTCGCCGGTCCCGTTGAGGCCGACCACCAG
>JAGPLX010000040.1 GCA_018053185.1 Syntrophobacteraceae bacterium | reverse complement strand
TGGCGCCGAATGATGCAGGGAAGCTTCAATGAAAAGGGAGACCGTTGGGTTGAGCGCATATTGTCCCTGCGGGAGACCTGTCGCCTCAGAGGCCTTGCTACGTACCCCACGCTGGTTGAAGCTCTCACCTGCTCGTTTCAAAACAGAACCCCCGACGTGTCATGGATTTAGATGCCCCCCTGAATAGATACGATGCGAAACATTATCACCGTCCAGCCCATGGTTTTGTCCGGGACGGTCGGCACGATTCCCCCGTAGGCCATGTTTTCCCACCTGACACAGTGCTCATCCGGGAGGATGTTCGACTCGAGACGGCTCCCCACACGAAAGAGGGACATGTTGCGCCCCCTGGGTTTTCCGTTCCACATTCGAAACACCGGGGTAGCCCGGCGGCTTGGAAATGGGCACCCTGCCTGCGGGTTGTTCCATAAGGGTTTTCTTTGATTGGATGGCCCGGGAGCTGGAGGCGAGGAGGCAAAGCCTTCCACCCGACTGCCGGCTCCGACACCCAGGGCCGAAAACCTGAAACCTCTGCGCTTCCTTAAACCTCGCCCAGCAGGGCCTCGAGCTCTTGCCGGGTGAGGCGGTTTCGGTCCAGGAGCTGTGCCACCAGGGAGTCCAGTATCGGCCTGTGCCGGGTGAGCTCCTCAATGGCCCGATCGAGTTGGGCTGCAATAATCTTCTTGGACTCCCGGACCACCCGGACGGCCATGGGTCCTTCCTCGAAGCGCCCGTGCCCGAGGGCCACGGGCCCGATCCGATCTCCCATGCCATAGTTTGCCGCCATGCGCCGCGCCCATGCGGTAGCCTGCTCGAGATCTCCCGAAACCCCCGAGCTGAGCCCGTCTTCCTCCCCATAGTAAAGGATTTCGGCGGCCCGACCCCCCATGCATTGCCGAATGATTCCCTCGATCTCCCGGCGGGTGTAGACCATGCGATCCTCGTCGGCTTCCCCTTCCACGTAGCCGCCGGCATGCCCTCGAGCCACGATGGTCACCTGGACCGGCTTTTCTCCCCGAAGCCACCCGATGAGGCAATGCCCCGCCTCGTGTCGAGCCACTCGAAGGAGGGCCTCGGGGCCGACTTTCCCTCGGGCTGCCCCCATGCGCATGGTTTCGAAAGCCTCCTCGATGACCGAATCGGTGATGATTCCGTCGCTTCGCGAGGCGGCCCTTCCCGCCGCCTGGATGATGCGGTCGAGGTCTGCAATGGTCATGTTGGCCGATTGGCCCGCCAGGCGTTCGATGACGGCATTGGACACCTGCCGGTGGGGGCTTCCCTGGAGGCGGCTTCGCAAGAACGCCTCGCGCGCCGCCTTGTCCGGCTTGTCCACCTCGATCTCGCGGTCAAACCGGCGCTTCAAGGCTTCGTCCAGGTGTTCGACCAGGTTGGTGGCCGCAAGGACGATGACGGGCCTGGCTGTCGGGCTGCCGAAGCCGTCCATTTCCGTCAGGAGCGCATTCAGGGTTTCCTCCTGGGGCCGGGAGGATGGGCCGCCTTCCCGCTTCTTCCCGATGGCGTCGATTTCGTCCATGAAAACAATCGAGGGCGCGTAGCGCCGGGCCCGTGCAAAGAGGTTTCGAACGTTTTCCGGCCCGCTTCCCACCCACTTGGTTACAAAGGACGAGGCCGATTCCACCAGGAAGGCGGCCCGGCTTTCCCCGGCCAGGGCCCGGGCAAGCATGGTCTTTCCCGTACCCGGATCCCCGTAAAGGAGAATTCCCCGGGGCGGCTTGAGGCCCAGCTGCTGATATTGTTTGGGGTCCCGGAGCCATCGCACGATGTAGTCGAGTTCCGCTTTGGCTGAAGCGGCGCCATAGACGTCTTCGAACCTGGTTTGGGGTCGCTCGGCGTCCTGAACGAGCTCCGAAGCATCCTCTGCGGCGGCCGCTCGAACGATGCGAAGGTTCCGGAGGCGAATGTGGACTTCGCCTCCAGGCGAAAGCCAGGGAGCCGTGTCGAAGGAAAGGGCCTTGTTCTGAGAGCCGAGCTCTGCAGCGGTTCGTTCCCGGTATAGCTTTCTTGCGATTTCATGGAGGCGCACCGAGAGCTCCGGGTGCTCCCCGTTCAGGGTCTGATCGAAAGGCAGGTCGGGCACATCGAGGACGCCTTGCACCTGTCCGGCCCGAACGCACTCGAGAAAGAGCTCCTCATCCATTTTCGGAAACGAGGTTCCCCCGGGAGAGGACAGGAGGTAGCAGGGAAGTTCGGGATACTTCTCCCGGAGAAGGCGCAGGAGGTCGAGCCCGTGCCGAATTTCCCTCGAGGCCACCGGCGCATGGTCGAACTGGACCATGGTTCCCGGCTGGGGCCGGCTGCCTTCTTTCGATCCACCACCCCGGCCGAGCCGCAAATCCAGGAGCACCAGGTCGAAATCTCCGGCCGCCAGCATGTTTTGTGCGTCTGCAAAATCGGCGGCCGTCTTCCGGTCCATGTTTTGGATGCCACGAAACCACGGGTCCGCGAAATCGGGATCGCCGGCCAGCAGGACCCTGAACCTGGCGTGGGGTTCGAACAGCGATCGGACTTCTCCCTCGATGGATTCGGCAGGGTCCAGGTCGAAACGAAGGATCGAGGCTTCCTCCCAGATGGTCCGCAGACGTTCGGGGGTGTTGAGGGAGCAGAAGCGAAAGATTTCGGACCTGACGAAGATCTCGGCCCCGGATCGAACAGTTCTGGCGTCGCTGCGGGTTCCCTCCCGCAGCACCAGGCAGAAGGGAAGGGTGGGTCCGAACCGGACCGGCTTTCCGTATTGCTTCTCGATCAAAGCTCCCTGCCGTTCCAGTTCCGAGGCGGCGATCCGTTCGAGCTCGTACACTCCCAAACGATTGAAAAGGAGCGGGTATCCCGTGGCCAGGCGGGAACAGATGGCCTGGGGGAAAAAGGGTTCGCGGGTTCGCGGGTCCCTTTCGGTCTCGAGGGCGTTCAGGATGGTCTTCCGATGAAAAACGGCTCGACCGCCTCGATATCCCCCCGCATCGAGATCGTCGTAGAGGGAGCGGCCGGCGTTGGTGGTGAAGATGAGAATGGTGTTGCGGAACTCGATCCGTTCCTGGAGATATTTGTCCTCCAGACCCCCCAGGTCCAAGATCTGAAGGAAGAGATGTATGACGGAAAGGTGGGCTTTTTCGATTTCATCGAAGAGCAGGATCGAATCGGGATTGTCGCGCACGAATTCCGTGAGCTGTCCCGGACCGGCGCCCTGGTAGCTTCGCTGCGCGCCTGCCAGGAGCACGACCCCCATGGGGTCCGAATATCCACTCATGTCGAAGCGGCGATAGGGTTTTCCGAGAGCCTCGGCTCCACATTCGGCCAGGAAGGTCTTCCCGACCCCCGGCGGCCCGGCGAAGACAAAAACGGCCCTGGGCTTCCTTCGTGCCGTGTCCGCCACCGCCACCACTTCGGCGTTGAACAGGCCTTCTACAAAAGTGTGGACAGCGTGATCCTGTCCGAACACATGGGCAAGCAGCTTTCCGCGCAGCTCTTTCAATAATTCCGTAAGTCCTCCGAGATCGGGGGGCTCTCCTTCGGGCTTGTCTCCTCCTGGGGCGGGTTTTCCTTCCGCAGGTTCTTTTTCCGGGAGTCGAGGGTCACGGGGAGTGAAGACGGCGGCTAAGAGCGGGGGCGGGGAGTCCAGGAGAGCGCGAAGCAGGTGAACACACGAGCAGACATCCGCTCCCTCTTTCCCGGCCTGGGTTTCGGCGGCGGCAAAATAGCGCCGGGTTTCGGCGGAGCGGTGCAGGCCCGCCCCCCTCGGAGGAAACCCTCCATTTCCCAGCAGGTTGCGAAGGTTGCGCCGGAGAGGTTTGGAGTCCAGGGCTCGTGATCGAAGCAACTCCCGGATTCCCCGGTGTTCCTCCTTGAGAAGGTCCAGCGGCACCATGTTCCCCAGGGATTTCTCGAGAATGTCCCCGTCCATTTCGCTCAATTTCAGGATGGCCATGAGGACGTGTTCCGGTTGGATCTCGCGAAATTCTCCCGCGGTCGCCTCATTCTGAGCCAGCGCCATGGTGATTTGAATGCCCGAAGAATACTTCACGGAAGACTCCTGTCTACGACTCGAACGGGGATTGCAGCTCAGCGCCCGCTCTCGACACCGCGCCATGGGATGAATCGGCCGTCACCAGCCAGCGTTTTTCCCACGTCGTTCCAGTGGAGGCACCTCTTGGAAAGATGATCACGATTCGTTGTGGAAGCCGTTTCGAGACGGCATCGAAACCGTGTCCGTGAAAGCGCCGTGGGGCTGGGATGAAAAGAGTCGGTCCTCCCCGGGGGCCGGTTCTCCTTCCTCGATCTCCCAATCCAGGATCCAGCGGCGCAGAGACCCGTCCCGCCCTGCACTCACGATCACTCCGCTGTCCCGGCTCATGCGAATGTAGTCGGGCGGTTCGGAATGGCCTTCGAAAGTGCGAAGCAATTCCCCTGTCCCTATGTCCCACACGCAAATGCGGTTGTCCACGGAACCGGCGACGATTCGACCGTCATGGCTCAGTGCCAAGCCACCTCCCGTGTAGCCTCCGACGACATGCCCGCCGGTCCCGTCCTCGAGGTTCCACAGCCGGATGGATCCATTCTTTCCGCCGCCGGCGACCAGGCGACCGTCTCCGCTCACCGAAATCCTCCGAATGGCTCCGTGCTCCAGGGCGAATGTGCGGATATGGGTCCGCGTCGCCAGGTCCCACAGTCGCAGCACCCCACCCGGGGTTCCCGTCAGGAGAAATCGGCCGTCAGGTGTGGGATACAGGGGTTTCATGGAATCTTCGGGGTCCTTTATATAAAAAAGAAACTCGGGAGTGGCCAGGTCGTAAAAAACGACCACGGATCCCTGTTGGAGGAAGACCCGCTTTCCCTTGGGAACGGCGCAAAGGGCCGATTGGAATTCGGAGGTGGTTGGGAATTCGTCTTCCACAATTCCTGTTCGGAGATTCCAGACCCCGAGGCTGCGATCGCCCTGCGGTGAGGTACTTCCCCGGGCAAAATAGGCAAAGTGACCGCAGAGGGAAAAGCAGGCGCCCTCGAACCCTCGATCCCCGGCTTCCAGTTGCTGGAGAAGGGTTCCATCGGCCGTGTCGAAAAGCCGCATATCAGATCGGGTACCAGCCAGGGCTTCCGTGTCTTTGCCCAGAACCAGGGCCAGTCGACCGTCCGGGCTCAAATCCAGAAAGGAAATCGTTGCACGGAAAGCCTGGATGGTCCGGGCCGTCCAGCCGTTCTTCAAGGATTTCCTCGGGAGTTTTCCGTATAGCGCCTTCCAGAGCTCGATGGCTGCCGGGTCCCTCGAAAACCCGGGGGTCTCCCGTGCCAGGCGTAGGTGCCGGAGAGCTCGATTCCAGTCCGAGCGCGCCATGGCCGATCGAGCCCACTCCATTTCCTTCTCGAAGGCCGATCTAAGGGAAGAGAGTTCTTCGCTGGTCCTGACCCCGCACAGGAGGAAAGGAGCTCGGTAAGAGGGTTCCTTCAGATGCAGTTCCCAGATACGGATCTCGTTTCGGCAAGAAGTGACGGCAAGAGTTCCCTCGGGGTCAAGAGCTGCCGAAAGAACCCCGTTGTCGGCCGTCAGGGTCGTTCGGTTGCATCCCGTTTCCACCTCCCACAGGCGCAGTTTCTTTTCCCATCCGCCGGCGGAAAGCAGGTACTTTCCGTCTTCGGAGAAACAAGCGCCGAAGATTTCTCCGGAATGTCCCTTGAATCGTCGGAGGCATGCACCGGTTTCGAGGTCCCACAGGCAAAGATTTCCGAAGATGTCTCCCGAAGCGGCGGTTTTGGCGTCGGCCGCCAGATCGACACACTGGATCAGGCCGCCGGGAGACGCCTCGATGGAGCGGAGGAGCTTTCCTGTCGAGGTATCCCAAAGGTGCAGGTTTCCTGAGATTCCCCCTCCGAGAACGAAGCGGCCGTCCCGGCTGAGGGCGACCGAGTGCACGCCGATCTTTTCTCCCGAGAAAACCTGGAGGCAGGTTCCGTTGGCGGTATCCCACAGGCGGGCTGTGGTGTCGAGGGAACCCGAAAGGGCCAGCCGGCCGTCCCGGCTCAAGTAGACCGAGAGAACGTTGTGCTTATGACCGTCGAAAGTTCGAAGGATCGTGCCGGCAGCCAGGTCCCACAGGATCAACCTTTTATCGCGTTCCCGGCCTCCGGAAAGAGCCAGGGGTCCCGTTGCCTCCACGGCAATCGAGTTGACGCAATCCTCATGCCCTCGGAGGACTTTCAGACAGGTTCCCGTGGACAAATCCCAAAGGCGAAGGTCCCGGTCGTACCCGCCCGAGAGGGCCGTCTTTCCTGAGTGTCCGAGAACCACGGAGTTGACCTGGTTGGTGTGCCCCTCGAGATCTCGCAGGGCCTTTCTCGTGGTCGGGAGCCTTCGGCGGCATTCCTCGAGGACGTTCCGGAACTCGGGGAAAAAAGGCCCCCTGTCCTCGGCGTTCTCGAAGCATTTCATCGCGGCGGCAAAATCGTGACGCTCCATGTGGGCGAGCCCCAGGAGGTACAGGCTCTTTCCGTCACCCGGATGAGAGGTCCTCACCTCTTCCATGTCCTGGAGAAGCTCTTCGTCGGTCTTTCGCCCCGATCGCCACAGAAGGATCCCCAGGTTGAAGCCGGCTTCGGGATGGTGGGGTTCCTTTTGAAGAGCTTCCTCCCACAGCCGGATCGCTTCCTCCCGCTTGTCCAGGTCGAAAAGCGATAGGCCCCGGTTATTGAGGTCGTCGGCGGTTCCCTTGCCTCCCTTGGGTTTGACCCTGGGATAGGGGGTTTTCGTGTGTTCCCTGTAGATATCGAGAAGAATGTCCGCTACGGCATCCATGCTTTTCGGGCGGGAATCCGGGTCGTGTCGGAAGCACTGCCGGAGGAGCTCGGCCACGGCGGGCGGCATCTCGAGAAAGGGATCGAACCGGTCCGGCGAACTGAGGAATTCCTCGAGGATCTGTGCGGCGACGGACCCCACGGGCCACAGGACTTTCCCGGAAAAAAGCTCGAAAAGGCAGAGCCCGAATGACCAGAGGTCCGTCTTGCGGCTGACCGGTTTTCCTTCCATCTGCTCGGGGGAAGCGTACGCCGGGGTGTAACCCAGCAGGGTGGCCTGGGGGTCGGCGGCGGAGGGAGAGGCTCCGGAGGATCTTCGGATTCCCGTTCGAGCCAGGCCGAAATCCGTCACTTTGACGGTCCCGTCGAGGGTCATCATGACATTGGCCGGCTTGATGTCCTGGTGCACAAGTCCCAGGCTGTGGGCATACTCGAGTCCCCAGGCAAACTGGATGGCGATGTCCAGGACCCGGGAAAGATCTGCGGCCTTTTTCCCGCGGATCCGGTCCTTCAGGCTTCCTCCGGCGACATATTCCGCAAAGACCCGGGGAAGGTCCTCGATCTCGCGAACGTAATGGCAGGTCACGATATGGGGATGAAGACCGATGTGGACCCAGGTTTCGGCTTCCTGCTTAAATCTTTCGACACTTCCGACGGCTGCCAGCACCTCGGGCCGGGGGCTCTTGACGGCAAGGTCCATGTTCCAACCATGGTGGCGAACCTTGTGGACCACGCCGAAAGCCCCCTCACCGAGGGTCTCGATGACCTCGTACACCCCGGCAATTCGATTACCCGTCTTCCACCTCCGAGGAGGATCGACCTCCGTGAGGGGAGGGGCTTCACCGCCCGCCGTGAATTTTCCCTTGCACTTCTTGCAGCGAACCGATCGACCGGCATAGTGATCGGGCACTTCCACGTAGCGGGTCCTGCAAAAAGGACAATCAACGGTCATCGGCATGGGCGGCATCCACCTGGATCAGAAGGACCGTCACATTGTCGTGGCCTCCGGCCTGGTTGGCGGCATCCACCAGGGCACGGCCACACTCCTCCAACGGACGGTGTTCCGTGAGGCTGTCGAGGAGGAGTCGCTCGATGGCTGCGTCCTCGATCATTCCCGTCAGCCCGTCGGAACAAAGAAGCACGAGATCCCCCGGGGCCAGTTCCACGATGGAGATCTCGGGAATGGGTTCCCCCTGCATTCCCACACAACGGGTGATTTGGTTTCGCGCCGGATGAATCCGGGCTTCTTCGGGTTCGATTTCGCCGAAATCCACCAGCATCTGCACCAGGGAGTGATCCCGCGTGAGAGGGTGGAGCCGGCCTTTGCGCAACAGGTAGGCCCGGCTGTCTCCCAGGTGGGCGATGACGGCCTCGAGACCCAGGATCCATGCCAAGACCACCGTCGAACCCATACCCCTCAGCTCAGGTTGGGATTCAGCCTGCTGAAAAAGGTGGGAGTTCAGCCGGAGCAGGGATTCACCTGCGATCTGCGCCATGGCCTGGATCTTGGGTTCCGGAAGATTGCTCGAGGATTCGATGAGGAGTGAAGGGAGCATGTCCGCCACGATCCGGGAGGCCAGATCCCCGCGGGCGGCGCCTCCCATGCCGTCGGCCACGAGGAAGATCCCGTGGTCGGGATGAGCAGCCCAGTTGTCCTCGTTTCGCTGCCGGACCAGCCCCACGTGGCTGATACCGAAGAAAGAAAATCGGTCCATTAGAGTGATGCCTCCAAGGCCTGCTTGAATTCAGCGGCCGTCTTGAAGCCGATTTCCGGGTCATCCGTCAAGGCGTGATCGATCACCGCGGAAAATCTGGGGGGAAGACCGGGGTCCCGCCGGCGGATGGGAACGGCTCGGGACTGGAGAACCACCAGCCAGCGGTCCTTGCCGGGAGGAAAACTCCGGGGAGTCGTGCCCGTCAGAAGGTGGTACAGGGTGGCGGCCATGGCCCATACATCCACCTCGGGCCGAGAGTACTTGAATCGCAGCACCTGCTGCCTCGGCATGTACTCGGGTGTTCCCGCCGCCTGCCCTGTCACCGTCAAACCGCTCAAACCCGCCAGATCAAAGGCCTTGGCCAGGCCCACGTCGGCGATCTTGATCCTGCGGTCGGAGCCCGTCGAGGTGAGAAAGAGATTTCCCGGCTTGAGGTCGCGATGCACCAGTCCTCTTCCGGCACCAAAGCTTCCGTCTTTGAGCTTGACAAAAGGAACCTCGGCGTTGTGGACGTAGTCGAGTCCCTCGAGGGCCTGAAGAACGATGTCCACGGCCTCATCGAAGCGGAGCTTTCCGCCCTGGCCCTGGAGCCGTCGGTCCAGGCTGCCTCCCTTGCAGTATTCCATGGTCAGGTAGAACACGCCGTTCGAGCATACATGGTCGAAGACCTCCACTACGTGAGGGTGCCGAAGAGCTTGATGATTGGCGCATTCCCGCTCGAACATCTCCCGGGCATGCTGACCGGCGGCAACCTGGGGCAGCATGACCTTGATGGCCACTTCCCGGTCCCGTTCTTGATGTCGTGCAAGATACACCCTTCCCATGCCTCCCCGGCCCAACTCCTTGAGGATGGTGTATCCTTCAACGGCCATGAGGTTTCGGTTTCCCCCGGCGGCGAGGATTATCCGCTCGATCTGATCGAGAGGGTCCATGCGGCAGGCTTGGCAAACCACCTGGCCGGCCCGACCCTGGTGGACCCCTTCGAGGAGCTCTTTTCCGCAGAGAGCGCATCGTGGTTTCCGGGGCACAGGGAGTTCTTTCCCCCCGTCACTCTTTTCCTTGCAGGCCTTACAAAAATGAGGAGAGTCGCAGATGGGTTCGGGTTCCTCTCCTTCGGGAATTTCGGCGAAGCACCCTGCACAGATGGCCGGAACAAAGACGTCCACCTGGAAGACCGTCTTTCCCAGCTTGATTTGGTCTCCTTTGACCAGGTCGTGTTCCGGGTAATCACGACGGGCCCCCTCTTCGGGGGACTCGCCGGAACGCCTCTGCCCGATCTTCGTGCCGTTGACGAAAGTTCCGTTTAAGCTGCCGAAGTCCCGAATGCGAATTTCGGGTGGGTTGATGTCCAAAAGACAATGATGGCGAGACACGACCCGGTGGGCCTCATCGTTGGGCAATCGGAGGTTGCAGTCCCCGGCGCGCCCGATGATGCAGGTGGATCGTTCCTCGAAGCGGTGTTCGGAACCCCGGGTCTCTCCCTCGATGACTTTCAGAGTAACTCGTGCAGGCATGACCTCCTCCCGACTGCTTTCCCCGTCACCTTTTTCGGAAGGGCCGGGAGGATGAACTTCCCCACCGGGATGAACCAGGTTCTTTGGTTCTTTCCAGCGTTCCAGGCGGGAAGCTTCCCGCCCCCGCTCCGGTCACCCTGCGGCCATCCATGAAACCGGCAAAAGCATGCTGACAAAGAATCGACTTGTTTTGAAGGCTCCAGGATATACTTCGGCATTTTCAACAATTTGGAAAGCAAAAAGTAGGCTCCGGCCCGGTGAGAAAGCCGTAATCCTGAGCGCCATGTTTTACCTGTCGGCAGCATGGCATGAAAAGGAGGAGAGAGGAAGGAGGGACGGGAACACTGTCCCCCGGAGGTGTGAGACGTCCGCGACCTACGTTGCGTCATTGCGACGGGAGCCTCGATCGAGGTTCTGAGGGCTTCCTGATCCCGGCACTCGTCGGGGAGACGAGATACGAATCGACCTGCCCGACGCCCTCCTAGAGGACGCTTTTCATGACCTGGAAAATTTCGGTGCTTTCCATGGCAGGCCGGTTCAGCAGGCGGCTTCCTGGTCCGACGCTCCAGACGGGGGTGTCCTCCCCCGTGTGTCCCCCCTTCGGGAATTCTCCCGGAGGAAAGCTCCACCCGGGTTCGATGTGCATGCCTCGGGCCGTGAGGCGATCTTTCGGCCCATGGACGGCGAACCCCCCCGTCTCATGGTCGGACAGGACGATGAGAAGAGTGGCTGCTTTTCGGGAGGGTTTTGCATTCATCCAGTCCAAAACCGTCTTGACGGCCTGGTCGAAAGCCAGGATCTCGCTTACCTGGTACTCGAGATCCCGGAGGTGATTCGCCCAGTCGATCTGAGAACCCTCCACGAGGAGAAAGAACCCCCTCGGGTTGCGTTCAAGAGTTTCGAGGGCCGCAGCCGTCATTTCCCGGAGGCTGGGTTCGGAGATTCCGGGGGTTCGGCGCATCTCCGGCGTCAGTCCTTCGTCGGCAAAGAGCCCAAGGATTTTGGCGGCTCCCCGATCCACGGCTCCACGAAGCCCGCTTGCGGTGTACACGACGCAGTAGCCGCCCGTCCGGGCCTCGGCGAGGAAATCCCCCGAAGTTCCACATGGGTCGGGTTCTCCAGGGGCAAACCGGGTTCGACCGCCTCCCAGGATCACATCCGGCCGACTGACCCGGATGTATTGCCTGGCGATCTCCGTTTCGCACTTGCGGGAGCTCACGTGGGAAGCAAAGGCGGCAGGGGTTGCGTGAGTGATGGTGGAAGTGGCCACCAGGCCGGTGGCTTTCCCTTTCGTCCCGGCCCACTCGAGAATGGAAACCGGGTGGGTTTGCGACTGCGCGTGCAGGCAAATCTCTCCTTGTCGGAATTTCTCCCCGCAGGCCCATGCCGAGGCCGCAGCCGCCGAATCGGTGACCGTGCTGTCGGCGGAGTAGGTGCGTTGATATCCCACGTTGTGCAATTCCATGTGGAGAGGAGGACCGTCCAGGCCGTTTTTGTATATGCGGGCCGCCGTCACGCCGGCGATACCGAGCCCGTCGGCGACCATGAGAATGACGTTTCGGGCACGGGTGCCCGGGTTTTTCGGCAGATGGGAGCCGGACGAGGCAGCCGGGATGCCGACGGTGCCAAGCAGGGCGGAGAAAGCCGCCAGGAAGAGCCAGTATCGAAATAGACGTTTCACAACGAATCCTCCAGGGGGTCCCGAGAGTTTCGAGGTTTCGGCAAAACACCGTAAAGCCCGTCACGGGAAGACTCACGGCGTGATGGGACGTGGTTCCCATCCGCTGCCCGTATGAGCGAGGATCTCCCCGTAGCCGATATCCAGAAGGAGAGCCTCGACCGAGGAATAGTGGGACGAGAGTTCCCGGGGGTGGTGGGCGTCGGAGCAAAGGGTGATGCGGATGCCCCTTTGCCGGCATTTCTTGAGGATGGGGATGCTGGGGTAGAGCCCAACCTTTTTTCGAATGCCCCCGGTGCTGACCTCGAGGATGGCAGTGCTTTCCGCGATGGCCGCCAGGGTCTCATCCACGGCCTTGCCGTACCAGTCTTCGTCTTCTGAAAAGTATCGGCCGTTCGTATTGTTTTTTTTGATCACGTCCAGGTGTCCGACGATGGTGTGCCGATTTGTGCCCACCATCTGCCGCACCAGCTCGTAGTATCGCTCCACGGCAGCCCGGGCGTTTCCATGGAAAACCTCGGCAATGCCCCGGTCGAATCGTTCGGGATCGGCGTCCACCGGCCATGGGACCCCCTGGTCATTTTGGTCCACGTAATGAACGGAGCCGATGGTGAAATCCAGGTCCAAGGAAAATAAGCCCGCCTGGTACTCTTCGATGCCGGGCACAAAATCGACCTCGAGACCGACGAGAATTCGGAGGGAGTCTCGGTATTTGTCCCGGATTGCCTGAATGGTCCGGAGGTAGTCGGGAAGCTGCCCTTCCTTCATGGCGAAGTTGTTGGGGAAGGGGAGGGGGGCGTGGCTTGAAAACCCCAGGGGGTTCATTCCCTGGCGTACGGCCTCGATGGCGAAGGCTTCGGGTTCGCCGGTACCGTCGCAGAAAGAACAGTGGGTATGATAGTTTCCTCGAATCATGAGCCTGGAGCGGCCTTTCTCGGCTACAGTCGCGGTTCGGACCGGGATTGTCGTCGGAGGTGACATCCACCTCTGTTTCCCCGAACTCTTTCAAGACCCCATGTTATCCAAAACGACGCACCGGGTCGAGAGTCGGAGGGCGTTTTTCCGGATTTCATGATTCCACCGGGCCCTGATCCGCCACCCCTGAAGAGCCATGATAACGACCCGGGCCTGCCATGGGATCTTCAAAATGCCCGAGTAAAAAGGGATTGGTTGATTTCATCGGGAGGCTCGGCCAGGAAGGAGTTCAGTCTCAACGAAACGGCAGTGTCAAGCATTTTGTGTATTACCGCGAAGGGATACGCCATCATCTCAGACGAATATCTCAACTTCAATTCGCATCTCGGGTATCATTCATCGTATTGGCTGCCTACTGCGGATCGCAGGTCAATAACTACATCTTTCAACGGAGATATTAACGGCCTTGGAACGATTGAGCAGAGAACAGATCGGGCGTTGGATGCGGGAGTCCACGTGGCTGAAGAGATCTCTTGCAGCCGTTGTGGCCGCTTTTCTCCTCTACAACATAACCGGGTACCTGATTCTGCCCTATGTCATCAAGGTGGTTCTCGCGGGCAACATCAAGTCGAAGCTTCACCGTGAGGCGCAAGTCGAAAGCGTCCAAGTGAATCCATATACCCTGTCTGTGAGACTCACCGGATTTCGCATCGGGGAACCCGAGTCTGAGAAACAATGGCTGTCGATCCGGGAGCTTTTCGTGAATTTGCAGGTGAGTTCCATTCTGAGGCGCGCAGTTGTTTTGAGTGAACTAAAGATCGTCGATCCCGAGTTTCGCGTCGAACGAAACGAGGATGGGAGCCTCAACTTCTCCGATCTTCTGGAGAAAAAGGAGGATGCCGGCGAGGAGGGAAAAAAGCCCTCCACTCCCCGCTTTTCGATCAGCAACATCGAGATGGTGAACGGGCGGCTGACGGTGGAAGACAGGTTGAGCTGCAGAACTCACCAGTTCAGGGACCTCAGCCTGAGCATCCCGTTTATCGCCACCGTGGGGGATCCGCTGACCGACTGGGTCCAGCCTCTGCTCGAAGCAAAATCCGGAGAAGGCTCTTTTTCACTGACCGGAAAGGCCAGGCCCTTTTCCGATTCCCGGGATGTGAGCGCGGATTTGGAACTGAAGGACGTGGACCTTGCACACTATTTTCCCTACATGGCTTCCCTGCTCCCTATCCAGGTCAATTCGGGCCATGCGGACATCCGGACAAGAATCGAATATTCGAGAAGCACCGAAGGTGAACATGCCGTGAAGGTTTCGGGCGAGGTCGTCCTTAAAGATTTCGAAGCTGTCGAATCGGACGAAAAGAGGCTGCTCAAGTTTCAGAATCTCGTGGTTGCTGTTGAATCCCTCGATCCAGGGGAGAGGAGTCTCCACGTGTCCAGGGTATTTCTCGATTCACCCGAGGCGGACATACGGCGGAATCGGAAGGGAGTCCTGAACTTTTCGACTCTTGTGGCCCCGAAAAAGGTCGAAGAGGCCCCTGCGGTCGAGTCTGCCGAAGAGAAGGCGTTTTCATGGAGAGTAGATGAACTGGAAATCAACCAGGGGATGATCTCCCTGCTCGATGATTCGGTGAAGGAGCCGTTTCAGACGTACGTGCAGTCGGTGAATGTCAGGGTGAGCGGTCTGTCCAACGCAACGGACAGTGCAGCCCGGTTCGAGGTGACCGGGAAAATCGAGGAGCAGGGAGACCTGAACCTGGCGGGAACCGTGTCCGTCGATCCTTTCCGGGCCGATGGCACGGCGGACCTGTCCGGCGTGCAGGTAAGGAAGTATGCGCCTTATTACAGGGGCCTCCTCTCTTTCGACATCGAGGATGCCATCCTGGGCATCAAGACGGGGTATAGTACGACGGGCAAAGGTCCTGCGGCAGGGCTGAAGCTCTCCGGCTTCAATCTTTCTCTGGATTCCCTGAAATTGAGAAGGCCCGGAGAAAAGGAAAGCTTCTTGGAAATCCCCGGTCTGGAGCTCAGGGATGCCGAAGTTGACCTGGACCGGAAAAGCGTTGTCGTTGGTGAAGTGAAAAGTCGGGACGGGAAGGTGAGCGTGGTCCGGGATCGAGATGGCAGTTTGAACCTGGCGTCTCTTGTGCCTGGATCGGGCTGGCCGGAAACGAAGGGAGATCCTGTCGAACAGACCACGGGAGCCGGTCCCGGCTGGCAATTCATGGTCAAGAACGGCAGCCTGCAGGGGTACACCCTGAAAATAGCCGATCATGTGCCTTCCGCGCCTGTAAACGCCACTTTGGATCAACTCCGGCTGTCCATGCAGAACGTGACGAACGCGAAGGATAGCAAGGTGGGGCTTTCGCTTTCGAGCCGGTTGAACGAATCGGGGTCCATAGCCGTCGAAGGAACGGCGGAACCGGATTCACTATACGCAGATCTCAAGCTGGATTTGAAAGATGTGGATCTGCTGCTCTTTCAGCCCTATCTGCCCGAGGACATTCGAGTGCGTTTGAAGCAGGGGAAGGTTTCAGCAGCCGGGAACCTTGCCGCAGGCCGTTCGGAGGAACCCGGAGTCAATGCGGCTTACGTGGGGAATGTGACTTTCACCGACCTGGCAACCTTTGACGGAGTGACAGGAGACGATGTCGTAAGTTTGAAGATCCTTGAACTGAAAGGAGTCGACGCAGGAAACAACCCTCGCCGCGTTCACGTGGGAAAGGCAGAGATAAAGAATTTCAGATCCAGGGTTTTTATCAGTTCGGAGGGAAGGATCAACGTGGTGGAGGTACTGGGAGCCGAGCCTGCGAAGGCCAAGGGTGCTGCGGCGCCTCCCCCCGCCGGGCGGACGGGCGGCAAAAGAGCGCCTCGATCGGCGCCACCTCCAGGACATGATCGTGCGCTGGAGCAAAACGATGCCTCTCCTTTTTCAGTGAAAGTCGATGAGATCGCCATTCAGGGAGGAACCATCTCCTTTTCCGATCATTACATCAAGCCGAACTTTCATGCCGAGATGTTCGATGTTGGAGGAACCATTCTGGGGCTTTCTTCGGAGAAGAACGCCGTTGCCGACATCCGGCTCGAAGGTAAGCTCGACAAGGACTCTCCCCTGCGCATCACCGGCAAGGTCAGCCCCTTCGGGAAGGACCTTTTCGCTGAAGTCTCCATAAAGTTCATCAACATCGACCTCACCCGCATGAATCCCTATGCGAAAAAGTATGTCGGATACAGTCTTGAAAAAGGCAAGCTCTACCTCGAACTCGAATACGCCATCGTTCAGAGAAAACTCAACTCGAAAAACAACATCCTCTTCGATCAGCTTACCCTCGGCGAGAAAGTCGACAGCCCGGACGCCACCACTCTTCCCATCAAATTTGCCCTGTCCCTGCTTCAGGACAGGAGCGGGGTCATCAAGCTGGGAGTTCCCGTTACGGGAGACATCGATGATCCGCAGTTCAGCTTCGGGAGCGTCATTGCCAAGACTATCCGCAATTTTATCCTCAAGATCGTGACGGCGCCCTTCGCAGTGCTCGGGTCAATCTTCGGGGCAGACAGAGGCGAACAGCTCAACCACGTGGAATTCGAATACGGCAGCAGCGACATTCTTCCCGAAACCGCCAGATCCCTGGATACCCTGGCCCAGGCTCTCTACGACAGGCCCAGGCTGGAGATCGCCGTTGAAGGGCATGTGGACCCCGAGAAAGATAAAGAAGCTCTGCACCAAAAGTTCTTCCTGGATAAGCTCAAAGCACAGAAGCTGAAAGAAACGGTGAAAGAATCCGGGTCCAAAGTCACCCTGGACAAGGTGACCCTGAATCCCGATGAATTCGAGAAATATCTGAAAATGGCCTATAAAGAAGAGTTTTCCAGGGGAGTTTTCAAAAAGCTGCTCGGCAGGTATCCGCCGCCTGAGGAAATGAAGAAAGAACTGCTTGCCTTGGTCCAGGTGGGGGAGGAAGACCTGAGGCTTCTTGCCAACCGCAGGGCCATAGCTGTCCGGGACTATATTCTCGGCTCGGGGCGCATCGAGCCGAAGAGAATCACGGTGGTCGAGTCCGGAGTGAAAGCGCCTCAGGACCAGCCGGATTTAAAGAAGAGCCGGGTGTCCATGAAGCTCAGGTAATACCTGATTCCGCCCCGGTCGGAATCCTCCCGGCAGACGGCGGTTTCTCTTTCCGCCGGCATGCGGCATTCCGCCTTGTCTTTTGCAGCGGTCTCGGGTAGCCTTGTCCGGCAGCCGCCGGGGCGGCTTTCCTCGAAAATGCAGGCCCCGGTTTCAGCCGAAAGCGCAGGCTCCGGAGCGGGAGTCTCGAATCAACCGTCGATTTCTGGAAGAAGAACCTTGGATTTGAAGATTCTCGATGGACTGGAAGGTCCTCAGTTGAGGCAGTATCTTGAATTCCTGCTGTGGCACTATCGTGTGGCGGATGCGTTCTGGTTTATTTACGTGGAGGAAAAATTCGATCTGGCCACCGCGGAGCAACTCAACCGGCAGGTTTGGGATAAATCCGCTTCGCTGGCTGCAAGAGATCTGAAGAAGCGCTTCAGCCTCGATGCAGACGACCTGACCGGGTTTACCAAAGCGTTGAAGCTTTTTCCCTGGACGATTATCGTCGGCTACGATATCGAGGAAAAACCGGATGAGGTGATCCTTACCGCACCCCACTGTCCACCCCAGGAATCCCGCATCAAACACGGGCTGGGGGAATATTCCTGCAAGGACATGCATTACGATGAGTTCAGCAGTTTTGCCCGGGAGATTGATTCCCGCATCCAGGTGGAATGCCTGTATGCTCCTCCCGATCCCCACCCCGACGACCATTTCTGCAAGTGGCGCTTTACTCTGAAGAAATAACCGCGATGGATTCCTCTCGACTTTGGCCATTTTGAATCCGGATAGGGTCGACCATGCCGGATCTGATGAGGAGAGTGGCACAACTTTGAGCGAAATCTTTATTCTGCTCCGCTTTGGCCAAATCATACAGCCTCGGAGAGGTTTTGCAGCAACTGATCGACACTCGATTCTGCGCAAGCGGTCCAAGCGTCGGGAGATCAGTCGTGGTCGTGACCATAATCGCCGGCCTAATGTGTTCTTTCCCTTCTCTTCCTCGGGCTTTCTCCACCCTTGGTTTGCAAACCTTGTTCGGCAACGAGCAAGAAGGGAGGTGCCGAAGAGGCTCAAAACATTGTTCGATCCAGGGAGCGGTACTGGATGGCTTCGAGCAGGTGGTGGGGGGCGATGTCTTCCCGACCTTCGAGGTCGGCGACGGTGCGGGCTACTTTGAGAATCCGGTGATAGGCCCGGGCACTGAGTCCCAGGCGCCGGATGGCTTCCTCCAGAAGACTCTGCCCCGTCGAGTCCAGCCGGCAATGCTTCTTGATGGTTTTGGGCTTCATGAGGGCGTTGCAGTAGATGCCCTGGCCGGCAAACCGTTCGAGCTGCCTTTCCCGGCATGCGATCACCCGTTCCCGAACCCGGGCGGAAGGCTCCGCGGGCAGGTTCGAGTGAAGGTCCTCGTGCTTCAGGGCGGGAACCTCGATATGCAGATCGATCCGATCCAGGATGGGTCCCGAGATGCGGCCCCGGTAGCGCAGCACCTGCTGGGGGGAGCACAGGCAGGTCCGGACGGGATCTCCCGCGTAGCCGCACGGACACGGATTCATGGCCGCAATGAGCATAAAGCGGGACGGGTATGTGAGGGACATGGTGGCCCGGGCGATGGTGACGCTGCCCTCCTCGAGGGGCTGTCTCAACAGATCGAGGACATTTCGCCGAAACTCGGGGAACTCATCCAGGAAGAGAACACCGTTGTGCGCGAGGCTTATCTCTCCCGGCCGCGGGATATGGCCGCCTCCCACGAGTCCCGCATCGGAGATGGTGTGATGAGGAGCCCTAAAAGGCCGCACCACCAGGAGAGGTTCGCGGAGTTGGCCCGCTACGCTGAAGATCTTGGAGGTCTCGAGGGATTCCTCGAAGGATAGAAGGGGCAGGATGCCGGGAATACGGCGTGCAAGCATGGTTTTTCCCGCCCCCGGCGGCCCGATCAGGAGGGCGTTGTGCCCACCCGCCGCCGCCACTTCGAGGGCCCTCTTGGCGTGCTCCTGCCCTTTGACCTCATCGAAATCCATTTCCCACGCCGGATCCAGGTTCCAGATTCCCCGGGTATCGAACCGAACCGGATCGATGGATGTGCGGCCATTGAGGAATTCCACGGCCTCGGACAAGTGTCCGACGGGCAGCACGGACAGGCCCTCGGCTACGGCCGCCTCGCAGGCGTTGCTTCGAGGCAGAAGCAGTTCGGAATACCCGCTCTTCCTGGCCTGAATGGCGATGGGAAGGCTCCCGGTGACCGGCTTTACCCGCCCGTCCAGGGAAAGCTCCCCCACGACTACTACCTCCTGGGCACGCGGGGGTTGGATCATTCCCATGGCCGCCAGGATCCCGAGGGCAATGGGAAGATCGAAGCCGGCCCCCTCCTTTTTCAAATGAGCCGGAGCCAGGTTCACAGTGATTCGTTCCGAGGGGAAAGGATAGCCGCTGTTGTGCAGGGCGGTTTTCACGCGATCCTTGCTCTCGCGAACGATGTTGTCCGGAAGACCCACCGTCGAGAAAGCCGGAAGCCCCGGAGACAGGTCCACTTCCACCTCCACCAGAATGGCGTCGATTCCGAGCAGGCTGCAAGTATGGGTTTTGGCGATCATTTTTGGGTAGGCCCTTCACCGAGGTGCTGACGTTGCTCCTGGTTCCTGCTTGTTTTGTCCGACCATTGTTTTTACAATATCCACGTCATCCACTGGATTTCGGCCATGGCGGCGAAACCGCAGGCCTTTCGCTTCGGATGATGTCGGATCGAGCAGAATACGGACACTTTTTGCCCCCGGTTTGGGAATTCGAAACGCGACCCGCACGGGGAGATGCTCATTGAAGCGGTCGAGATGAGAACCTGTTTTTACAAAATCCTGGGGGTTTCCGTTCGGGCCAGTCAGGAGGAGATCAGGAAGGCCTTTCGGTTGCTGGCCTTCCGCTGGCATCCGGACCACAATCCCCAGGATCCCGCTGCCGCGGAGCGGTTCAGAGA
>JAGPLX010000039.1 GCA_018053185.1 Syntrophobacteraceae bacterium | reverse complement strand
CCAACCCTTCCACAAAGTCAAAGTCCAGGGGGAAGAGCGGCAGTAAAAGCAAGAGCGTGGGGAAGGGGAAGAGCAAGGGCAAGAGCAGGAGTAAGACTCTCGGGAAGGCTCATGGCAAGAGCAAGGGGCGGAAAGTTTCCGAAAACTCCAGGACCATAACCGGGAAAACTCAAAAAGATCGCCACCCCAAGTCATCCGGGATCGACGCGCAAAAGTCTTCTTCGAAATCTGCCGGCAAACCCGGGCGGACCTCCTCCCCCCAAAAAAGCGAAGCAAAAAAGAAGGCTCCAAAATGAGGGGGGGCCCCTACAGATGGGGCCTCCCTCTCCGACGTGTTGTGACCGTGGCTGCCTTTTCGACCCGTCCAGGGGACGATGACCGCACGAAGGAGGGCGAATGGGAACTGATATATGTCTTGATGGATGGGGGCAAGGTGAGTTTCCCTGATCTGAGCGATGGTACCTGCAACCTGGCCTCATTCCGACGGAAGGCAAAGAGGGAGGTTTCTTATAAGCCCCGGATACCTGCTTTGGACGCTATACGGTATGAAGATTACCGCCGTAGAGAAGGAATCTCTCAGTTCAGGTTTTCCTTTCATTCAGGGACGGCTCGCCTCAATCCGGAACGGAATGGAGGTTTTTCCCCCGGCAATACTTCCCGGGTGATCGAGTACCCTGCCTCTTTCCGGTGCCGCCAGGAAAAAAGTGGATGATCGAGTCTCCCGCAGCCGTATCCATTCCATCCGTTGCAGACGGCGGAGGGACCGATGAGATCCACGACACCGTCCCGCCTCGTCGGCACGGCGACCCGACACCGGGTCTCTTCCTGCCACCCCTGGGGTCGAAGCCGGGAAACTACCACGCAAGCCTTCCCGCTCTGCAGCCTTTACCACCGAAAGGATTCCGGGGATCGTATCCCGGAGTTCCATAGGATTCTCGAAGAAACGGTCGCAAGATGTTTATGCGAAGTCCCCAGGAAAGAAGGGACGGATCATGACAAGACCGCTGCCTCTGGGCACCCTGGATGACCGAGATCCCCTGTATGAAATCCTTGCCGCACGCGTCTACCCCCACGTGAAAGACCCGGTGATCCAGGTCTCGCGCATGTCTTCTTCCCGGGTGTATCAATATAGGGAGGAAAAGAGCAGGATTGCCGTCATTGGGAAATTCTTTCGGCTGGATGATACCCGGTCGGAGCAGGTCCTGAGAATCAGGGGTGAATATGAGAACCTGTTGAGAATACGAGGTCTGGGTTTCGATCATTTTCCTCACTCGGTGGTTTGTCCCATCACCAGGGAAATCCGGATCGGTTTGGCCGTGGCCGAGGAATTCGTTCACGGCCGCGACCTGGATCATTTTTTGAGAAAAGCCGTACACCGGGGAGAACACCGTCCCCTCAAGTTGAGGCTCACCGGACTGGCTCAATTCCTTTATTCGCTGCATTCCAAAACGGAACAGGAATCTCGGGTCGATACGGAATCTGTGGGGAACTATTTTCGAAAGATCGTCAACCGGCTTCAAGCAACCGGAGTCCTTTCGGCGTCGGAGAGTGCCCCGCTGCTGTCCATGAGGGATCGATGGTTGAGCAGGGGCTGTCTTCAGGAACCGAGAAATGCCGTTGTCCACGGGGACGCAACTCCGACGAACTTCCTTTTCACGGAAGACGGGGGTGTCATCGCCATCGATCTGGAACGGACGAGGGAAACAGACCCGGCTTTCGATGTGGGCATGGTCAGCGGGGAACTGAAGCACGCCTTCCTTTGGAGAACGGGCAATCCCCTGGGAGCGGAGCCTTTCATCCATCATTTCCTCCGAAGTTATTGCGATCAATTTCCGGACAGAGAGAAGGCCTTCCGAAGGATCACTTCCAGGGTCCCGTTCTACATGGCCATGACGGAGCTGCGGATCGCAAGGAACAGCTACCTCGACCATGATTACCGAAGAAGACTTTCCAGTGAAGCATTTCAATGTCTGAAATGGGGGTGGAGGCTATTTCATGAAAAAGGCTGTTGTTTTTGACATTTACGGCACAATGATCGATATCAGGACCGATGAACACGATTCGGCGGTATACGATACTCTCGCTCGATACCTGGCCTATATCCAGGTTTTTGTTCATCCCGAGGAATTGAAACAGGCCTACTTTCAGCGCGTCGAGGAGATCCTTCGCGAGAGCACGGAGACCTATCCCGAAGTCGATGTCTTCCAGGTTTTCGACGGCCTCCTCCGGTGCTATGGCAGGAAAAAGCTTCCTCGGAAGACGGTCCTCCAGGTGGCCATGCTCTACCGATCTCTGACCATTCGTTCCTTCGCTCTCTTTCCCGGAGTCCTGGATGTTCTGCCGTGGTTGAAGAAAGCTTGCCGGATCGCCATCGTTTCCGATGCTCAATGGGTGTTCACCGAACCGGAGCTCGCCATGCTGGGATTGGACATTTTCTTCAAGACGGTCCTTCTCTCGTCCAGGTTCGGCTTCAAGAAACCGGACCCGAGACTCTTCTCCCTCGCCCTGGATCGTCTCGGCGTCTTACCGGAGGAGTCCGTATACATCGGGGATAATCCACACAAGGACCTCGTGGGGGCGAAAATGGCGGGAATGTCTTTCCTTTTCTACCGAACTGAATGCAAGGAAGTGAACGGATTTCAGGCCGACGGCGTCTTCCACGACTATTGGGAGATCCCGGAGCTGCTTCGAAGTATGAACTAGATCGGCCCGATAGAGTTGCATATCCCCCTCTGTAAGCAGCATGAAGGGCTGTGCACACGCGAAGTGGGTGCTGAATTTTACCGTACCGTAGTTTAGGTGGCTTGCAAGAGAACCGGTCCCACCGGGGATGGCCGAAAGCCGAGCCGGGTTTCGCAGGAGAGGAGGTGAGATGTGATGAGGATCGATGATTGCCCTATGGGGTTGGAGACCTCCAGCAAACACGGGGCGGCCTCCGAGAAGACATGGGTCCGCCTCCAGGAAGAGGACCTCGATAGGGAGACGGACGGGTTGGAAGACTACTATGAGGAGGAGGACATCGAGGACAAACCCGAGGCGGAGATCTGAATCCGCCCCTTCCGAACCCTTCTGACTACCCAAACCCACAAGCGGTTCGGATTCGTCTTCCTTTCATGCGAAGCGTCGTTTCGGAAGGGTGAGAGCCTTTCTCGGATTGTTCCATGGGCATATGGGTTCGTGCCTTCGAGAGGATTTTTCAGCAAGTGAATCCTCCCAGGATGTGGGACAGACCAGGCCCGGATCAGGGACATGGATTGAATGGTGTCACGGCTTTATTCGGAATAGCCGGTAGGGACCCCGCGGCTCACTCCCCAGATGAATCTGGGAAGTGGACACCACGAGGGAGCCGCCGGGGGCAAAGGCAATGCTGTCCGGCCACGCAAGAATGTTGTCTTGAAGAAGGGTGCGGCGACCTTTTCCAGGTTCATACACCTTGATGGCGGAACCTTCGACATCCGTGAGGTAGAGCCTGCCGTCCGGGCCGAATTCGATGCCGTCCGCGGCACAGATGACTCCCACCCGTTCCACGGATTTCGCCAAACGCTCCTCACTCACCGAAGGATCACGGAGCAACCGGGTGGGAACGCGATAGAGCGTCCTTCCTGTCAATGCCTGATAGTAGAGGTATTCCCCGGTAGGGTCCAATGCGAGCCCATTGGCATGGACCTTGGGATTCCTGCCTTCCTGAACCCAAGGTTTCCCATCGATGGTCAATTCTATGTTCTCAGACTTGGTGGAAGGATGGCTTTCGAGGCGCCTCCATGTCTTTCCGCTTTCGAGTTCCACCACAAGGATGGCCCCGACTCCCGAGTCTGTCAGATAAGCATATCCGCTCTGATTGTCGATTCGGACGTCATTCAGGTAACTGGTGGGAAGAACCGCCTCCTCATCGAAGAGAATCCGTTGGACCACCTCGTGAGTCGAGAGATCCACCTTCAACAGCTTGGGCCCCCCGAAGACGATCCCCTGGAATTGCGGGTTCGCCGGGTCAAGGATCCAAAGAAAGTCTTCGGAGTCCACCACGACGCTTTGAGCGCAAACCAGGTGGTTGGCCGGGGACAGCCCCGGATGCCACTGGTTCCACTCGGGACCCGGGAAGGGCACCACTTCTCCTGAAAGAAGAAGCTCCCCCACTGAAACCGGGGTGTTTTCCGACCAACGGGGGTAGGCCACGAAGACCCTTCCCGTTCGGGAAACCGCGACCCCCGTCCATTGGCGATCCGAACTCGCAAATTCCTGGAGCTGGGGTTCCCTCCCCAACATCTGCGGAAGGTTGAACATCTTCGGAAGATTGCAACCAGGCAGGGAGGGAAATGTGAGTCCGAGCGCGACGAGGCAAAGGACCCGCCATCGCATCGTGTACTTTCTCTTCCGGCGCAAGACATTCTTCACCGCATCCATCCTCGAATCTTCGGGAGTGTAACCTCCCATCGGCCGAATTCGCGCCACTCATATCAGGGCGGGGAAAGGAAGGCAAGAATAAGGGCCAGGCACCACGGCTCATTCAGACCAAACCTCTCCCGAGAATGGATGGTACCCTCCTACCGGGATCACCTCCTTCTCCGGACCGTCACGGTTTCCCCTGCAATCCCCCAGTTATCCGTATCAACCTCTTCGATAATGACGAAAGTGGTTTGCGGGTTCTTTCCAAGTATCTCCTCGATCAGCCTGGTAACCTGCCGGATCAGGACGGCTTTCTGCTCTGCAGTCGTTCCTTCCTTGGTGATCTTGATGTTCACGTACGGCATTCATCTCTCCTCTGCGTAAAGGAAGGCGCGTGGGCTGCCGGCCCACGCGCTCCAGGAGCACCCGACACTGCTTCTTCGCTATTTCCTGTACAAATCGAACTCCAGAACTACTCCGCTTTCCTCTCCGTCTTCAGGCCGGAAGTGTACGATGAGTTTCGGAGTGTATTGAATGGGACGGGCAACTTCGGGGATCTTATCCCTGTCCGGCTTCGTCAACACGAAAGGCACATAGGCGACGAACATGCCCAGTTTCTTGATGCCCGAAGCCCTCTCCCCATCACACGGTTGCTCTTCGACCAATCGATTGTAAATGTTGCTGGTGACTTCCGTCTTCGAGAGCACCCCTGCCTTGAGAAGCGATGGGTCCACCTTCATCACAGGCCAGCGCAACCGGAACTGAGCAATCTCGCCTTTGTTCGAGAGGGCCACAAAGGCACCGGAGTTCATGACCGGAATGCCGTTGATGGCCCGCTGAAAGAAGAAGTGGCTTTCAATGTCGTACTGCTTGACCAGCTGCATCGAATTGGGCCGGGCCGCACCTTCCTGAGGCACGGATTCGGGTTGAGCCACGCCTCCCTGAAGTACCCGGGATAACGTGTTCTTCTGAAAGATCTCGGACTTCGGGAGGCCGATCCTTCCCGTGAGCAGTTTTCGAGCAAGTGTCAATCCCTGCTCGGGATCGACGGCCCTGCCGGGGTTCTTGGGGTCAAAACCTCGATCCTGGTTGACATAACGAAACTCTCCCCTTTCGAGGTTATATTGCATTTTCGATGACTTGGACTTCAAGACACCCACCCGGTATTTTTCCATGTTCTTCTGAGAAAACTCTCCCTCTCCCAGAAACTTCATGATGCTCTTCAGGTTCACATCCTCGGTCCATGCCTTGCCGTCCACGGTGAGCAGGCTGGTGAGGGCGGCATCGTCGCCAACCACCGTTGGAAGGTTTTTGTCGATAAGGGCGTAATACTCTTCACAGCCCTGGGTCTGTGCCAATGCCGTCCAGGGGGCGAGCAGGGCAAACCCGAGAACCACCATTGAAAGTGCTTTCACGCGCACGCACATTGCTTCCTCCTTTGCTCATACCTCTTAGTTGGACCAATCCTGGCCGAAGGGAGTCTCACAATCGGGGGTGCAGTTGGGATAGTAATAGTAGCAGTAGTAGTTGACGGCCGAGGGGTCCGAGTATACATGGTTGTAGCGTTCCGTCGTCAGTCGGTTGATGCAGTCGTCCGCGCTGCTGCCGACGGCGTAGGCAATGGGACATTGAGTCCAAACGCCGTTCACATTGGTTCGGTACATATTGATCATCCAGGAAAGGCCGATGGCCATGTCGAAGCCGTCATCGGCGAAGTCTTCGTAGTCCTGGATGAAAGACGAACCGATCCACATACACCCATGGAACCCATCCAGTTGGTGGAGAATCCTTCCCGATCCCGCCCTGCTGAAAACCCGGTAGGCGTTGGGAATGAGGTTGTCGTCCAGGCTGTGACAGGAAGATAGGTGCAGGAACTCGAGGTCCCAGTCACCCACCCGAAGTTCCGTGTTCGCGTCGATGTAGCAATCGCCGTTGCCGTCGGTGGTTCTCATTTTGCCGTGCCAGGAACCACCCCAGTCTCCACCATGGGTGCAAATCATGGCGGCGTCTGCACTGTCCACATAGGAGGTGTCCAGACCCCAAGTCGGAAAGAGTGTTCGGTCGGTAAAGGGAGCAGCGCTCATGTTGCCGTTCACCCATTCTCGGGCTGCGTTGTAATAATCGGAGCAGTGTCCGTACAAACACCATCCGAAGAGGTAGACCCCCGAGTCCGTGATCTCGTGGTACCAGGCCCTGCCCATGTCATCCCACAGATCCCTCGCCCCTGCAGAGCAAGTGTTGGTCCATTCGGTGATGGCGTAGAGGTGAGCATCGTAAGTGCCGCCTCCCGCGTGAGCACCTCCAGGGCCGAGGAACCACCCTATGCCGATGAATCCAATGAATCCGATCATGAAACATAGAATTCCCCTTCGCATACAACCCCCTTTTATCTTCCGCTTAAGTTCCCGATTTCTCCCCCAACACGACCGCTCATGGGGGATAAGTCCCGCGCGAGAGGAAGGTCACCCGCTGATATTCTCTCCCACGAGGACACTAGGCTGTCGCCCTTTCCACCACCCATGACACCGGGTAGAGGTGACCCAAGAACGCTTCCTCACCCCCTTCCTCCTACGGACGACACCATAAAAGTTCGTCTTTCATCGACGCCCGATCGAGAAGGGAAACCCGACTATCCTTCCCTTGCCGAGGCAACCCTGGCTTTCTCACCTCCCCTCTTGCCGATGGTGGCCGTCAGACCTGCCCAGGGTAACGGCAGGAGTGGAGAAACGAGTGGAGGAAAAAATAGATCGGGGGAATCCTGTTCGAGAATCCCGTGACCCACTGCGCAAACTTCCCGGAAATGCCCGTATTACCTGTGTTTGAGCTTGAATTAGCGCAAAACCGGTGCCAACCTCTGACGGACAGGAGCGGCGAATTCCTCATTGGGGATGAGTCCCCAGGAGGCAGGATACCCTTCGGAAGGAATAGGAAGGAGAGAGGACCAGGACGGGGAATTCACGCCGTTTCCACCTTCGGCGCAGACGACACACCCACGATCAAAGGATGGGGTTTGGAAGGATGGGACGAGAAGCGAGATCTCGCAACACCCCCTCGTGCAACCGGATAACGTACGCTGCACCTCGGAGGTTCTTGATCCCTTGGGAGTGTCATTTCGATTACTCAACATTCTCCTAAGCACCTGAAGGTTCACATATCCTTTTAGGGCCTTCTCCCTTTACAGTCAAGCTCGGTATTCTACGAGGTTTACGAGATCGAATGAGCAGGATGATCCACCGCTTCCCGTCAAGAATCAGGATCCAAGGTTTCATGCTCCTTCAGACGACGGAACCCGGGCGAACCCAAGGGTCCGGGTGCTCATGCAACCTCGGGATCTTCTCAGAAAAACACCCGTTTTGACATCAAAAAGGCTTCATGGTAGTAGGTCGTCGCCGAAAGGGGAATGGCTCAGAGGTTCGATAGCCTGTCCAGTGAAACGGGATGCTCGGTCTCACAGATGGGGTCGACACGGAAGAGATTCACGAAAGCCTGGGCGGATCCGGCCGTCATGGATCGGGGGATGCGTCAGGCAAGGATTTGACAGGTTTTAGCCCACGAAGGAGGACTCGATGTCCAACGCGCTGCCCGCTGAACAAAACCTCGATAAGGACAATAAGGAGAAAAAACATTTCGAAATCATCTGTGCATTGACACTCGCCATTTTTGCCGCGCTGCTTGCGATCACCGATCTTGGCGCAGGCAAATACGGAGATGACGAAATCATGGGAACCAACGAAAAGGCGAACGTCTATGCCTGGTTTCAATCCAAAAGCATCAAGCAAAGCCTCGTCGAGGGCCAGAGAGATTTGGTCAAAACCCTGATCGATGCGGGATCCGTCCACCAGGAACAACAGCCTGCTCTCCAGTCCCTCCTGGAGAAACTCGATCAAGACGTTGGGCGATACGAAAAGGAGAAAACCGAGATCCTGCTTGGCTCTGCCGCGGTTGGCAAAGAGAACTGGGTCCAGGATACCGATGGCGAGCTGGGCAAGGTCATTGGGGCAAAGGAATGGGAGAAGAAACTCGCTTTGTTGGGACAGGCGGGAGATCGATTTGATGTGGCGATCCTGCTCCTCCAGATCTCCCTGGTTCTTGGAGCGGTATCCCTCGTACTCCAGGAAAGCAAGCTCCGGTGGATCTTCTACGGCACCATGACCGTCTTGGGAACTGTGGGATTTTTCTTCTCCCTCCAGGCGTTCTTCACGGCTTTGTCTGTATGAGGAGTTCGGTGAGTGTTGGGTCGGATCAAGGGGAGGTGAAGAGGCTGATACGTGATTCGCGCGGAGCATTTTTAGTTCATGGCCCAAAGGGAAGGTCTGTTGGTCCGAGGTTCCCCAGACGCTTTCTCGCATTCACACCGGAGGAACATAGTGGGAATGGCCCGAAGACGAGGTCCATCATCCTCACCGTGTCTCTTCCCTACCCTTTCCTTGAGATGAGGTGTGCATTTTCCTCCTCGATTTTTTCAATGGTATCTTGAACGTCCTCCCACCTATCCCGGGGTTCCGCACGTTGGATTTCGTCAAAACGCAGTAGGACCCCGGTCCAATCGACTCCTTCTTTTTCACAAGCCTCGATCAGGGGGATGGGCAAGGCCCGAAGCGTCAAGCTGTCCCATATCACATGAATCCTCGGTTCCCCCTCCTCGGTTTGCAGAATGTCACAGACCCGGCCGTGCCACCCGGAGAAGTCGACCCCGAAATCCTGGGCGACGGTCCCCTCTTTCACAACCACGGATTCGTCGATTTTGAACGGCGACAGCCGGATGAGGGCATCCTCGACTTCGAAAAATCCCTGTCTGCCCTTGACGGGAAACGGGACAACGGGACGAACGTCCTCGATCAGCCAGGAGAAAGCATCGGGATCGATTTCGTTCACCATTGCCTCCTCTTCATCTCCAGGTCTCATGGGCCGCACATCCGCGATTCTCACCACACAAAGCGCCTGGCCATAGCGGAACCTGCACCCGTACTCTTCCTCGATCTCGTTCATCTCTTCCCTGGAGAAAGCAGGCTTCGTGGAGGAACAGATTAGAAGATCTCCCCTGTGCAGGGTGTCCCAGCTTCGAACCTCAATGGTTTTGGTACCGCTGAGAATCTCGAAGGCAAAAGGCTGCTGTACACTGAGTGCTTTCATCTCTACCCTGTCAATCGAGTCTGAACGGCCTGAAACTCGGAACCGGCGAATTCACCTCGGATTTATACCGCAAGCGTCCCCGCTCCGCGCTTCGAGATACGCCTCTTCCACCTGCATCAACCGGCGATCGGCTCCGTGAAGCGCATCCACCCTCCGGTGTTTTCGCACCCTGATTCGTCCGATCTCTTGCCAAGCCGCTTTCTGTTGTCGTTGGACCTGTCTCCTCTTCATGAGACATGCATACGCAACTACTCCTGCGTGCCTGTCGAGCGAAGAGTGGAAACCAGCGAAAAATGTTCCGCAATTGGGCTGACAGTCCTGTGATTTGGTGGTGGTGTTTACGAAAACTTCAGTCACCCCTCCCCCCCGTGGCCCAAAACCCTCCTCCCATGAAGCGCCGGAATTGCTGCCCGGATTAGGAAGAAATAAGCAAATCCGGCATCAGCCTGTCATTTTTGAAAAGCTCACGAAGAGTTCAACGACCATTGAAGGCCGAAGCCGCTTCAGGAAGGGACCCATTGGATGGGTAGGCAAAAGATGGGTTATTGTACTGGTTAACCCAATTAGAGGCAAAGGGATTTATCCTGAAGGAGCCTTGAGCGAACGGGTTAACAGTGAGCGGGTTTGGTGCGAAGGGGTTCACGACCATGGAGGAACTCGACGGTGAGCCATACTGGCCGGAAGTGGTTACAGTGGTACCCGGTATGACAAAAAATCTTTTGGATCTAGAAAAAGAATAGGAGGTCGTGGAAGTTGAATCTGAGCCCACAGAATAGAAATCGGTGGAACCAATAGCTCTCTCGGGCGTAGACATAGCTGCTTCCTCGGAAGGTGGGCCGAAAAAAGTGGAAGAGGTACTTGAGGAGCTGGTTCCTGCTTGATTTTGGGAGCCCGAGAGAGGAACGTTGCTAACCGCCGAACCATAAGAGCTGCCCGTGGATCCATACGCGGACGCCGTCGGGTTGGAGAATACAGCAGATGCAGGTGGATTCTGAGAGGTGGGCGTGATGGTGGTAGGAGAACTGAAGAAATCTCCATATCGACCATACAAGCTTGGAACATTGCTCGGATTGAAAAGACTTCCCGTCCCTGAAGGGGTCCCTGTGGAAGGGGGAGGATATGAGGTTGGTGGCCTCCAAATCCGGACAGGACGATTTTTTGTGGCGGTTCCACCCCCCCCACCCCGAACCTGGGCCGCTAAAGACACGCTTGCATGGAGGAACGATACCGACAATAGAAAGATGAAAATTTTCTTCATTCGGAGACACCTCCTCTCAAAGAGTGGTTGACGTATTGTACTTCAGTATTGCGAGATATCAACATGTAAATCTCATTTTCCTGGAGCTTCTCGAAATGTTTCCGAAAACAGCAGGTAATGCAGGAATCTTTGCCGAACATCACTGTCTGAGGACTTGCGGGTACTTATTGGGTTCATGGAACACGAAGTTGGGGGTAAAATAAAAAATTGAGGTCTCTTTCCTGTGTCTGCAATTGCCCTGGAAGAAATGCGGCAGTCTTCTTTACATTTGGTTCCGATTAGCTTATATTGATCTCTCAAATTATTAAAGCTGTTTCAGCCACTTATGATATGTCTGGGAATCGCTGTACCTGCGTGACTTCGACAAAGCTCCGGGCACCAAATCCTTCGTTTTTCTTGCATATGCATTTAACTTGGGATAGAAGAATCCACGATAATAAGTCATCCGGATGCCACACTAGGGGTTTTATTTGCCAGTGATTGAATTGTCTATAGTAATACCGGTTTATAACGAAGAAGATGTTATCATACCCTTGATGGAAGAAATCGCCCAGGTATTGGGGGAAGACCGAGAGAGGTTTGAAGTAATCTTTGTGAATGATGGCAGTACAGACAAGACCGAGCTTGTTCTGGACAAATTGCGAGAGAGATATCCGGTTATACGTGTTATCAGCTTTGTAAGAAACGCCGGACAATCCGCTGCCATGATTTGCGGCTTCAGACATGCCAGGGGAAAACATGTCGTTTCGCTGGACGGTGATGGTCAGAACGACCCTGGAGATATTCCAAGAATTGTTGAGTTGTTGGAAAAATATCAGGTAGTGTGCGGGATTCGTGCCCGGCGTCAGGACAGCCTCGCCAAGCGCCTGGGGTCCAAATTCGCCAGATATGTTCGCCAAAAGGTATTGGGTGACAGCATTACGGATGTTGGCTGTTCTCTAAAGGGGTTTCACAGGGAAGTATTGCAAAGGCTCTATTTTTTTGATGGTGCGCATCGCTTCATTCCAATACTCCTTGAAATGGAAGGTTGTTCGGTTGGACAGGTTGAGGTAAACCACCGGCCCAGGACAACGGGGGTGTCCAAGTATACCAATCTAGGGCGCTTGTCAAAGACTTGGTTCGATCTAATCGGGGTTTACTGGATCGGAAAGCGACGGCTCAACTATCAAATCAAGCATACCCTCAATGGTAAAGATGTATCAGATGGTTAGCCCGGAAATTCCCGACAGGAAAGGGCTTAAAGGATATTTGCCCGTTTGACGACGAACTCCTCCTCCAGGAGCCGAGGGGGATCACCCCTTCGGTGGTCAGCGGTGTTCAGACCTCACTCCAGCCATGTGCCTGGATTCCGACACCTGTCGGACAAGTGGCTGTAGAATTTCCTCCCTCCATAAATGCCGGCGCCCAGGCCGGGGTATACCTGGCTGCCGACAGGCAACATCACCGCTTTTCCCTGTTCGAAATACCTGCCCGTGGGGATGTTTGAAGTGGGTCCGGACTTCTACTCGCCCTTCTCGCAGGATGGCCAAAAGCGGTGAAACAAACCGTTCCTGCGTTCAGTACGGCGGCTTGCCGGGTCCGTCGTAGTCGCACAGACCCAGCCGAGGCGAATTCACCAACCGGATGGGTTCACTGTACTCATGATGGGGATGGCTCTTTTTGTGCTTGTCACACAGGGTTCCCCATACCTCGTCCTCGATCAGGCATTCCATGCACCACCAGGAGGCCGGTTCGTTGCATTCGATGCATTGGGCCTCCGGCATGAGGTTGCGAACCAGAAGAACGATCGGGTGTGAAGTGACAGGTTTTCCTTCACGGACCCTTACGGCCTTGATGAGGGTCTCGGAGGAGGTGCCGAAATCGTAGATATGAGTCAATTCGCTCCCGGGCTGCTGGAAGACATTTTGAATGCGCTGCTTCATGGAAATCTTCCCGCCCCTCCAACCACCGAATGAAAACTGGCTCATATGACCGCAGCATTCCAACCAAATGGCGCGCAGGTAGTGATCCAGGTCAGCGAGGGTCTTCTGACCGCGCATTTCGAGGTCCAGCCAGTATTCCGGCATGTCTGCCGCCTGCACGCGAAGATGGTATAGCGGTTCGCTGGGACCCTTTTTTTTCTGCTCGGCCTTGGCTACCAGCTCATTCCATGGGGCACAAGCGGCCAGGTGCCGGGCAACCCCATTCTTGGGTATTTCCGTCCTACAGTGGGTGCAGATGCCCCGGTACTGTTTTCTGGGCGACATAAGTGCATCCTTTCTTGAGAGGTATTTGACCGTGTTCCCCATTCTCGACGGAGACGAAGGCGGGTGGATCCCTTCGTGCCGGAGGACTGCTTTGCTGGAAAAATATACCCGAAACTTGTTTGGGTTTCACCTTGCACCGTACCTCCACAAAAGTGGCTAACGAAAATTATGGACGCGGCATGGCCTGACGCAGCGTCCGGTCGGAAAAGCGCGTCCGACGTGCAGGGGACGCGATCTCATTTCCCAGGAGTCGATCCTGCCGGTTCCCTGGATTCCATTGTGGGCCGTTGCCCAAAAATGCTTCCCCTCACAGGCGGAAGTGGATTATAGAGGGGCAGGTACGAACGGGAAGACTTTTCCCCGGGAAAGGGCCCGAAGCTCGCAAGGGAAACAGGGGAGGACGAGACGATGATCGAGCGATACACCCGGCCGGAGATGGGGCGGATCTGGACCCTGGAAAACAAGTATCGCAGATGGCTCGATGTGGAAATTGCCGTTTGCGAGGTCCTGGCCGAGGACGGACGGATTCCCGCCCAGGACCTCGAAGAGATCAAAAACAGGGCTGGTTTCGATGTGAAAAGGATCGACGAGATCGAACAGACGACCCGTCACGATGTGATCGCTTTTCTGACCAGCGTGGCGGAACATGTGGGACAAGCGTCCCGATTCATCCACCAGGGACTCACCTCCTCGGACGTCGTGGATACGGCCAATGCCCTGCTCCTGACCGAAGCGGCGGATCTCCTGCTCGCGGACATGGATCGGCTGATCGAGGTTCTCAAGGCGAAAGCTTTCGAGTGGAAGGACCTGGTCATGATCGGCCGCTCTCACGGGGTCCACGCGGAACCCACCACTTTCGGGATCAAGTTTGCCCTCTGGTATGCAGAAATGGTGAGAAACCGTGACCGGTTGCTCCACGCCAGGGAATCCGTCCGGGTGGGAAAGATTTCCGGCGCCGTGGGAACCTTTGCCAACATCGAACCGGACGTGGAAGAGAGGGTCTGCGGCAAGCTCGGCTTGATGCACGCCCCCGTCAGCACCCAAATCATCCAGAGGGACCGGTACGCAGAGTTCTTTGCGACGGTGGCCATCACCGGGTGCACCATCGAAAAGATCGCCGTCGAGATCCGGCATTTGCAGCGAACGGAAGTGCGCGAGGCCGAGGAGTTTTTCCAGGAGGGACAGAAGGGATCTTCGGCCATGCCCCACAAAAGGAATCCCATTGCCTCGGAAAACCTGTCCGGCCTCGCAAGGGTCCTGCGCGGCAACGCTCTTTCGGCCATGGAAAACGTCGCTCTCTGGCACGAACGGGACATCAGCCATTCCTCGGTCGAACGCATCATCTGCCCAGACTCGACCATCCTTTTGGACTATATGCTCCACCGGCTGACCCGAGTTCTGAAGACCCTGGTGGTTTATCCCGAGAACATGCGCAAGAATTTGGGGCTGACGGGGGGCCTCTTCCATTCCCAGCGGGTGATGCTTGCCTTGACGGAAAAGGGCCTCTCCAGGGAGGAAGCCTATCGACTCGTTCAACGAAATGCCATGGTGGTGTGGAAGCAGGGAGGGACCCTCCAGGAACGCCTCAAAGAAGACACAGAGGTTATGGTCCTCCTTTCAGCCGGGGAAATCGACGCCCTCTTCGACTTAAAGCATTACCTCAAACACGTGGACACCATTTTTCACCGGGTTTTCGGTTCCCATGAATTCTCGTCCTGAACTGCTCGCTCCCGCCGGGGACATCGGAAGTTTCCTTGCTTCCGTCGAAAACGGGGCCGACGCCGTGTACCTGGGTTGGAAGGAATATAATGCCAGGGCTTCCGCCGCCAATTTCACTCTCGAGGAAACGGCACAGCTGCTTCCCTATGCCCGCAGCAAACAGGTCCGCGTGTACGTAGCCCTGAACAGTCTCCTGGCGTCGTCGGATCTTTCCAGGATCCTCGACCTGCTCCAGGCACTTTCGGATCTCGATCCCGACGGGATCATCCTCCAGGACCCGGCCATCGCCTACCTCGCACAGAAGTTTTTCCCGGAACTGAAACTCCATGCCAGCACCCTCATGACGATCCACAACAGCGCCGGGGCCAACCAGCTGAAACGCATGGGATTCGAACGGGTGGTCCTGGCCCGGGAACTAAGTTTGGTGGAAATCGAGCGGATCGCTGCCAACACCTCGATTCAGCTCGAGATTTTTGTGCACGGAGCCCTCTGTTTTTCCTACTCGGGACTCTGCCTGGCGAGCAGCTTTCGCGGTGGCCGGAGCGGCCTCGAGGGTCGCTGCGTTCAGCCCTGTAGACTTCGCTTCCGGCAGGGACACAAGGAAGGTTTCTTCCTGTCCTGCAACGATCTGTGCGCCTTACCTCTTCTCCCAAGGATCAAGGGCATGAACATTTCCGCCCTAAAGATCGAGGGGAGGCTCAAGTCCGCCAGCTACATCGGCCGGGTGGTTCGAGCCTATCGACTCGTTCTGGACGCTCCGCCCGACCGGGAAAACGAAGCCCTGAGGGAAGCTCAGGCCATGCTGTCCCTGGCCCCGTCTCGCCGGCTGACGACGGGCTTCCTCGAGGACCCACGAGGCAAAGACATCCTCACACCCCATCGTGCAGGTTCGAGCGGCCTGTGGGTGGGTACGGTATCCGCCGTGCGCCCCGGTGAGATCGCCCTGACTCTGCGGCATGAAATCCAGGTGGGGGATCGCCTTCGACCCGACTCGAGTCGGGGAATGGAAAAAGAAGCCTTCACCGTGACCCACATCTATGGGAACGAGGAAGAAGAGCTCCCCGGGGGAAAGGCGGGGGAGCGGGTATGGCTGAGAGTGCACGGACACTTTGTGCCCAGGGAACGCCTCTTTCGGATCGGATCAGAGGGTCCCGGTCCGGCATCCTGTTGGCACAAGATTCGATCGAGGGGCATCGACCCCCTCCGCTTTCACCCGAGGTTTGCTCGTTCCATGGAAGTCCTCCGGGAGCTGGGGGAAGGGGAGGAGGAGAAAAAAGGGGAAGCCCGAGAGACGATTTTTCTTAAAATCCCGTCTCTTCGCGACCTCGGAGCCGCCTTCCAGGTCGAAAACGCGAGGGTGATTCTGCCGGCGACCCGCTCGAACCTCGAACAGATGGCCAAAAGGAAGCTGGCACTCCTCCAGAAGCGTCGGTTCTTCTGGTCCCTTCCGCCTGTTTTATGGGAATCCGACCTGGACTACTACCGGGCAGCCGTAAACTGGTATCTGGAACGAGGCTTCCAGGCCTGGGAATGGAACAACTGGGGACACCTGGATTTCTTCCGGGAACGAAAGGACGTTCGGCTCATGGCGGGCTATCGCCTCAACGTGAAAAACAGAGCGGCCCTGGCCGCCCTCCTGGACCACGGCTGCCGGAGGTGCGTCCTTTCCCTCGAAATCACCAAAGAGGAACTGCTCCATCTGGGCAGAACTCGTCTCCAGTCTCATGTCATCGTCCCCGTCTACACGTGGCCACCCCTCTTTTCCTCCCGGCTTCTTCCCAAACTGGACCCGGAACGGGCTCTGTACACCCCGCGGGGAGAACTTCTTTTCTTTCGCACGGACCACCGAGGGTCTTCTTTCCTGTACCCGGACCGGCCGGTGAATTGGTTCGGCCAACTCCCCTTCCTCCGGGCAAACGGCTTCTCGCGCTTCATGGTGGACCTCAGCGACGGCCCGAATCCCGAGGGCCATTCACTGAACCGAATCCTCGAGGACTTTCGTCGAGGGAGAGCCACCGGGCATCACAGCTTGTTCAACTTCGATCGGCAGACCTTGAGGGATAAAAGGGCACCGGACCGTAGGCGCGGAACAAAGTCCACGAAGCCGGAGAAAAAGTAAAGCCCGGGTCTCGATGCCGGTTTCTCACTCCAGGGATTCCAGATTCACCGGCCCTCCGACCTCTCGCGTTGGGGAATTCATGATCGAATGGATGAAGGTATACGGCAATCGCAGGGTGCTGATTCTCCTGGGCCTGGGGTTTTCCTCGGGGCTGCCGTTGGCCCTCACGGGTTCGACGCTTCAGGCCTGGATGAGCGCCGAAAAGGTGGACCTGCGTATCATCGGCATCTTTTCGCTGGTGGGGCTCCCCTACACAGTGAAGGTCCTGTGGGCCCCGATCATGGATCGCTTCACCCTTCCTTTCCTGGGAAGGCGTCGCGGGTGGATCGGCCTGACCCAGGTCCTGCTCGCCCTGAGCCTGGTGGGGATCGGGACCTGCTCCCCCCGCTCGATGCCCTGGCTGGTGGCCTTCCTGGCCCTGGCGATTGCCTTCCTGAGTGCCAGCCAGGACATCGTCATCGACGCCTACCGTGCCGACGTGCTGCGAGAAAGAGAGCTGGGAGCCGGAGCGGCCACCGGGGTGGTCGGCTATCGATTGGCCATCCTGGTTTCGGGAGCCCTGGCCCTCATCCTGTCGGACTACCTGTCCTGGCGCCAGGTCTACACCCTGATGGCCGCTCTGATGGCCCTTTCCATTTTTTTCACCCTGGGAGCTCCCGAGCCCGAGCAAAAAGTCATTCCGCCCAAGAGTCTTCAGGAAGCAGTGTGGGAACCCCTGGTCACCTATTTTCACCGACCTCGAGCCGTCGAGATGCTCCTTTTCATCATGTGCTACAAGCTGGGAGACGCCGTTGCGGGAGCCATGACCACCCCCTTTCTCCTGGATCTCGGCTTTAGTCGCACCGACGTAGGAATGGCCAACAAGGCCCTCGGACTGATCACCACCCTTGTGGGCGCCCTGGCGGGAGGAGGGATCATTTCGAAGCTTGGGATTCATCGGCCCTTGTGGATTTTTGCCTTCCTCCAGGCGGCATCCAATCTCACCTTCACGGCCCTGGCCCTGGCCGGGAAGAACTATGCCCTCATGATCGGAGCCGTTGCCGTCGAGAATCTGTGCGGAGGGATGGGAACGGCCGCTTTCATCGCCTTCATGATGAGCCTCTGCGACAAGCGGTTCACGGCCACTCAGTATGCCCTGCTCACCAGTTTCATGGCCGTGACTCGTGTGGCGGCGGGAGTCCCGGCGGGCTTCATGGTGACCTCCCTGGGGTGGCCGCTGTTTTACACCGTGAGCGTGCTGGGGGCTCTACCGGGCATTCTTCTCCTGCCCCGATTCGCCCCCTGGCGCCGACCGCTCAAAGAGCAAGAGATCGCCCTGCAGGGAATCCGCTGAGAGGGTACAAACCGGTCGAGATCCCTGTCGTCCCCCGCGGCGAAACTCCTGTGCCGGGAAACCTTGGACAGCCCGGATTTCCGCCCGGGCTGGAATGACGCGATGGGTGTCACGGAGGCTTTCTTGATACCTTCAAAGAGTCTCTTCACCATCAGCGCAGGAGGTGGGTGTTTCCGATGCGAACCCGCTTCAGGCCGGCGCTGCGGGCCGCATAGAGGCAGGATTCCGCGTGGGCTCTCGATGTGGTTGGAAAATCGTTCATTCGAAATTGCGGGGCAAAAGCCAGGAGGGCATAGGGAATGTCAGGGTTCAACCCGGCAATGAAGGACGAAATGCCGCTCACTTCCTCCTCTTCCACGTATCCCGGAACCAGGAGAGTGCTGGCAATGAGCAACGGCGGCACGGGCCTGAGGGGAACCCACCGGGCCAGAAGGGCGAAGTTGGCCAGGACCTGCCGGTTGTCGCATCCGCAAAGAGCTTGATGAATCCGCGGGTTCCACGCTTTCAGGTCCACCTTGATGCATCCGCCGCTCTCCAGGGATTGGCGGGCCATTCGCTTGAGCCAGGCGGGATGGACACTGCCGTTGGTCTCCCAACAAATTCGCAGGATTTGGCCGGGATGCTCCCGGCGGGCCTGTTCCGACATGCGAAGAGCGTAAGGAATCTGGCTGGTGGGATCGCCCCCGAAGTAGCAGATGCAACTGGTTTTACCGTTGACCGCCTGGGTGAGGTCCCGGATTTCATGCCAGTTGGGCTGGGAACTGTAAGCCTTCTTGAAGGACCAGTTCTGGCAAAATAGGCAGTTGAAGTTACAGGCTTCAAAGAACACCGCCATATTGTAGAAACCGACCTCAGGTCCGGGATCGTTGGCACATCGAGGGTATCCGGCCCCCGTTCCCCCCGGGCAGACCCAGTCCGCCACGCAGTTGGTGGGCAAAGGATCGTAGTAATAGGAAACCCGGGCCCGGGTCCGGCCATTGAATCGAAATTTCTTCGAGGAGCCGTTTCGGACCCCGCAATACCCTGATTCTCCGTAACCCATGCTGCATCGATGCAGGCAAATGGAGCACCGCAGCCCCTCCGGGTTCCTGGGTGGATGGAGAGGCAGGTCAAAGGCTTTTCTGGATTCCGCGTGGACGGCATCGAGGATCGGCCCGGATTCCTCCCATCGATGACGAATACATTGGGGACAAACCTTCAAGCTTCCTCCCATCCCCTGGATGTCCCGACCGCAGACAGCGCAGGTGAAACCGGAGTTCCAGGTCCGTCCCGGCGTTTCAATCCACATGATTTCCC
Organism: Syntrophobacteraceae bacterium; assembly: GCA_018053185.1. Taxonomy (GTDB): domain Bacteria; phylum Desulfobacterota; class Syntrophobacteria; order Syntrophobacterales; family Syntrophobacteraceae; genus JAGPLX01. The sequence continues at coordinate 293 of JAGPLX010000039.1, read as the reverse complement.
TAACCTGTTCCCTTCGGAAATGCTTGACCGCATGTGCGGCGAATCAGCAGATACGGGGCAATTGCTCTCCTCGGAGCATGTCCACCAAACGATGTCCTCCGATCCGCGTCCGGAGGTAGACACGACCGGCGTCCGTGGAAACCACCTCCCCGATCATACAGGCACGAGCTCCCAGGGGATGGGAACGCATGACTTCCAGGACCTTGCGTGAGGATTCCGGGGGCACACAGGCCAGGACTTTTCCTTCATTTGCCACGTATAGGGGGTCCAAGCCGAGAATCTCACATGCCCCG
>JAGPLX010000095.1 GCA_018053185.1 Syntrophobacteraceae bacterium | reverse complement strand
CGGGGCTTCGCAGCAGCACATTGAGAAAGAACGGGATCTGCGGCTTTACGCCCAAGAGACCGAGGGAGTCCCGGATCGAGCTCAGGTCCGACCCGCATTTCTTGCATGCGGAAAGGTAGTCGAAACTGTGGAACCCGCATTTTTGACATCTCATGTTTTCATCCCTTCTCGAGCGATGTGAAAGTCTCCCCACAGGAGTTGGACGGCCCCCAACAAAGCCGTTGCGGCGGTCTCCATGCGAAGCACTCGAGGCCCCAGGTATACGGGTTGATACCCCGCCAGGGAGAACCGATCCAGGTCTTTTGAAGCCCAACCTCCCTCGGGTCCGACCACGGCATGGAGTCCACCACACGTGGGTGTGCCGGACCACAAGTCCAGGAGGCTGTATCGATTCCCCTCCTCACAGGCCACAAGCTTCAAAACCTCTCGGGATCCATGGGACCAACCGGCTGCATGCGAAAGGAAAGAGTCCACATCCTGGTAAATGTGAACCTCCGGAGCTCTCAATCTACCACACTGGCACATTGCCTCGCGAGCAATTTTCCACCACCTTTTTTGCCGTGTCGCCGCTTCCTTCCCCACCAGTCCATATTGGCTGCGTTCGGAACGGAAGGCGACAAAATGCCGCACCCCGATCTCGGTTGCCTGTCGAAGGCACCATTCCATGCGGTCCGACCGTGAAAAGGCCAAAACCAGGGTCAAGTCGAGGGGCGACTCCGTGCGCACCTCCCCGCTCCCCATGAGTCGAACCGAAACCCTTCCCTGCTCGAAGGCCTCAATGGATCCCTGCCAGGCACCCCCTCGTCCGTCTCTCAGTTCGACGACATCCCCGATGCTCAATCGAAGGACCCGTCCCATATGATGGGCTGTCGGACCGGTGAAGGTGACCTGCCCACGATCCAGGTCCACTTCATCCACGAAAAAGCATTTGCGGGTCATGCACCTGTCCTCGGTGACTCAAGACCTTTGTGCGAGTACCGGCAAATCGGTCAAAGGCCTTCCCGGCGTCATGGAGCCTTCCTTCTATCCGCTCAAAACCCGGCCAAGATACCACGAGAAAAAAGCCTGTCCCCAGAAGAGGTGACAGACGGCCCCCAGGGAAAGGAAAGGACCGAAGGGCAGCATGGTGCTCAGGCCTTTCCGGGTCCGGGCCATGACCCAGATGCCCAAGATGGTTCCCGTGATCGACGCCACCAGAACGGTGAACACCACCCCCGGCAGCCCCACAAAAGCTCCGATCATGGCCAGGAGCTTGATATCGCCCCCGCCCATTCCTTCTTTGCGGCGAAAATAGTGGTACCCGACGGCGATCAGGTAGAGAAAACCGCCCCCCAGGAGAATTCCCACGAGTGAATCCACCCAGGTGAGGCGTGGAGTGAAGAATGACAGCACGAAACCTGCCACAATGCCGCTCAGGGACAAAACGTCCGGAATCAGGTATTTGTCCAGGTCGATGAAGGTAATGAGAATCAGCAGGAAAACGAAAAGAGACTCGATAAAAAACTGGGGCGTGAGACCGTATGCTCGAAAAAGAAAAAGGGTCAGGAAACCGGTCACGGCTTCCACCAGGAGATAACGCAGGGAAATCCTTTGCCGGCAATGGCGGCACCGTCCCCCCAACACCAGGAAGCTCAAAAGAGGGATATTGTCGTAAAAAGCGATGGGATGCCGACAATTGGGGCATTGAGAACCCGGATGGACAATAGAGGACCCATCGGGCAGCCTGTATATGACGACATTGAAAAAGCTCCCCAGGCAGCATCCCGTCATGAAGGCAAACACTTGCAGCACGGTGAAAAGGTCGGGGGAAAGATTCATTCCCGTGCCTCCCCTCGATCGGTTTCACCTTTAGCCGAAAATCGTTTTTCGAATTTGCATTCCGGTCGAGGGCAGGTTTGTTTGACTGAACCGTTCTTCATGACCTTTTCCAGCAGGATGGGGCTTCCACAGCGGGGACAGGTCCCAGCCACCGGTTGGTCCCAGAAAGCCGTCTTGCACTGTGGATAGCGGTTGCAGCCGTAAAAACGTCGTCCCCCCTTCCCCACCCGTTCCACCAGTTCCCCGTCGCATCCTTCCTGGGGGCAGGGAAGGCCTGTCCCGGGGGACCGTGTATTTTTGCAGGCAGGATAACCACTGCAGGCCAGGAAGGTCCCGAACCGCCCCTTGCGAAGGACCATGGGTTTGCCGCATTTCTCGCATTTCTCGTTCGTGTCGAGTTCCGAGATTAGGACAATGCCGCCCTTTTCGTTTCTTTCATAATCGGAAGAAAAGGGGCACGCAGGATAAGCACTGCAGGCGACAAAGGGTCCGTTTCGGCTCAACCGGATATGAAGAGGACGGCCGCAGGTGGGGCAGGGCTCGTCCGTGGGCCGGCCGACCAGCCTGAGGTTCAGCATGTTCTTTTCGGCGGTTTGTAAGCTTTGGGCAAACCGACTGTAGAAATCTTCGAGTAGTTTCAGATAGGGATACCGGCCGCTTTCGACCTCATCCAGGCTTTTTTCCATCTTGGCCGTGAATTCCACGTCCACAATGTCGGGAAAATTCTCGACCAAAAGATGGTTGATGAGCCGGCCCAGCTCGGTGGGAACCAGGCGGCGTTGTTCGACCCTACAGTATTCGCGATCCACAATGGTGGAGAGGATACCGGCGTAGGTGCTGGGCCGGCCGATTCCCAGCTCCTCGAGCTCCCGTATCAGCCCGGCTTCGGAAAACCTTGGGGGTGGTTGAGTGAAATGCTGTTTCGGAATCAGCTCCTCGAGGGTGATTGGCTGCCCTTCCTTCAGTTCGGGAAGACGGGCGTCATGCTCGTCCGCATCCTCACCGTTGTCCCGGCTTTCAGTATAGAGGGTTTGGTAGCCTTCGAACTCGAGCACTGAACCGACCGCGCGAAACAGGTATTCTCCGGCTGAGATGTCCACAGTGGTTTGTGCGTAAAGGGCAGGCGCCATTTGGCAAGCCACGAATCGTTTCCAGATGAGACTATACAACCTAGCTTCCTCCTTGGAAAGAAACCGGGCCATTTTTTCCGGCGTGCGCCGGACATCGGTGGGCCGAATGGCTTCATGCGCGTCCTGGGCCCTACCCTTCGTTTTGTAGACCAACGGCTTGGAGGGCAAATAGTCTTTTCCGTGGGCTTCCTCGATATAGGCACGTGCCGCCTGGACGGCCTCCTGGGAGAGCCTGGTGGAATCGGTTCGCATGTAGGTGATCAAACCCACGGCGCCTTCCTCCCCCAGTTCCACCCCCTCGTACAACTTTTGTGCGATGGACATGGTGCGCCTTGCCGGAAAATGAAACTTTCTCGCCGCGTCCTGCTGGAGGGTACTGGTGATAAAAGGCGGAGGGGGAGTCTTCGCCCGTTTCTTTTTCTCCACCTTTTGGACCTGGTAGGACAGGGAGCGAAGGGCTTCGATCCATCGACGGGCCTCCTCGCCGGTGGAAATCTGGCATTTCTTGTTTCGACAGCGCCAAAGTTGAGCGGTGAAGCTTCGGGGTTCCTCTTCCTCCTTCTCGATCCCCGGGGGCAAAGAGGTCCGAATCATTCGAGCTTCGATGGTCCAGTATTCCTTGGACTCGAAACTCCAAATTTCATTTTCACGTTCACAAAGGAGCCTCAAGGCCACCGACTGTACCCTGCCGGCACTCAATCCCCGCTTCACCTTCCGCCAGAGAATGGGTGAAATGAGATACCCCACCAGGCGGTCGAGGATCCTTCGCGTCTGCTGCGCTTCGTAGAGAGAACGATTGAGGCCGAGAGGGTTCTCCAGCGCTTTTTGAATGGCCCCCTGGGTCAGTTCATGGAAAAGAACCCGGTATACCGGCTTGTCCTTGATTTGAACCTCGTCGGCGATATGCCACGCAATGGCCTCTCCCTCCCGGTCCGGGTCCGGCCCCAAATAAATCGCCTGCGCATTCTCGGCGGCTTCCTTCAGTTCATGAATGATCTTTTTCTTGCCCCGGATCACCTGGTAGTCGGGATAAAAATCATGATCCAGGTCGATCCCGAGCTTGTTTTTGGGAAGGTCCTTGATGTGTCCGACGGACGCTTTCACCATGAATTGCTTGCCCAAGTATCGTCCAAGAGTCCTGGCTTTGGTCGGGGACTCCACGATCAGCAGCGATTTAGCCATTCAGGTTTCCTCTCTTCGTTTCCCTTATGAAATACTTGCCCGGCAGCTGGCGCACCATTCCTTTGAGTTCCATGGCCAGGAGCTGCGAGGTCACCCTCGAGACGGGCCACTGGAGATCCCGGCAGATTTCATCCATGTGTCGGGGGTGTTCGTCCAGTACCTTCCACAATGCCGATTCCTCCGGGCTCATAATATCTTCAGGGGGGTCTTGCGGGGGCGGATTCAATTCGGTCGAGCTTCGGCGGACCAGAGGGGCGATTTCTTCCAGCACATCCTCCGCGGATTCCACGAGCTTGGCCCCCTGCTTGAGCAATCGATGAGGTCCCGTGCTCCGGTAGTGACGGGCGATTCC
>JAGPLX010000094.1 GCA_018053185.1 Syntrophobacteraceae bacterium | reverse complement strand
GGGGACGGATCGGGCGCATCACTCGGGAAGCCGTGCTGCGGGTGCGGGGACGCAACGGAGCTCTTCTCATCGAGGAGCCCCTCGAGGCGCTCCGGCAGGCCTGGATGGTCTCTCACGGATAGGGGAGGAGTGGATTGATGTCGGGTGTGCAGGCTCTGGTGCTCACGGGTTTTGGACTCAATTGCGATCTCGAGACGGCCTATGCCTTGGAGAGAGCAGGGGCCCGGGCTCACCGGGTGCATTTGAACAGCCTCGTTCGAAAGGAAAAGCGCCTGCAGGATTACCGGATCCTGGTGATCGGAGGAGGTTTTTCCTGGGGGGATGATCACGGGGCCGGAGTGATTATGGCCATGCGGATCAAACACCGGTTGAGAGACGACCTCCTCGAGTTCGTGGAAAAGGAAGGGCTGGTTCTCGGCATCTGCAACGGGTTCCAGGTGCTGGTGAACCTGGGCCTTCTCCCCGGCTTCGAACCCCGCAGGCTCAAACGAGAAGTGGCTTTGATCCACAACGACTGCGGAAATTTTCGAGATCAATGGGTTCACGTGGCCGTGAACCCCTCGTCTCCCTGCATCCTCGCCGAAGGAATCCACACGATCGAGCTGCCCATCCGCCATGGGGAGGGGAAGTTCTATGCTCCCCGGCCCGTCCTGGATCGACTGGCCCACGGGGGCCAGGTCGCTTTCACGTACGTTCGACCCGACGGCAGCCCGGCCCAGGGCGAGTTCCCTCACAATCCCAACGGCTCCCTGCAGGACATCGCGGGCATCTGCGACCCCACGGGGCGCATCACGGGACTGATGCCCCATCCCGAGGCATACAACCATTGGACCAATCACCCCGACTGGACTCTCCACAAGGAAATCGCCCGGAGAAAAGGCGATCGGCCTCCTGAAGAAGGGGAGGGGATTCGCCTGTTTCGAAACGCCGTGAACTACTTCCGCTGATCCCACACCCCACAAGGGCATCTTGGAGGAAAACGATGGCCGAACGTCCGAGGGATCTTCGCCTGGCAGTCCTGGTTTCAGGGAGCGGTACGAACCTGCAGGCGATTCTCGACCGTTGCGCTGCGGGACTTCTTCCGGCACGGGTCGTTGTGGTGGCCGCGGACCGGCCGGACGCCTACGGCCTGGTGAGAGCGCACCAGATGGGAGTTCCCACCCACGTGGTGGACTATCGCCGCTACCTCTCGGGTGCCATGGATTTCATGATCTCAGTCGAGCTGGAATCCGAGGTGAAAGAACTGGATGCCAGGCAAAGAATCCTCGGTGAAAAAAACCGCGAGAAACGACTCCGAAAACTGGCCAGGCTCGTACTCGCCGAAAAGGAAATGATCCGGGCCCTCGAGGCCCACGAACCGGATTACATCTGCCTGGCGGGTTTCATGAGGCTGGTCACTCCCTATTTCCTGGCCCATTTCCATAAGTCGCGTCCCTGGAGGGTGATCAACATCCATCCTGCGCTCCTCCCGGCCTTTCCGGGACGGCACGGTTACGAGGACACCTTTGGGTACGGGTGCAAATGGGGAGGGGTGACCGTGCACTTTGTAGACGAAGGGGAAGACACGGGACCCATTCTAGCCCAGGCCGTCTATCCCATCTGGCCCGGGGATGACCTGGAGGCGGTTCGCGGTCGCGGTCTGCACTTGGAGTACCAGGTCTACAGCCAATGTATCCAATGGCTCTGGGCGGGCCACGTCGAGGTTCGCCGCCGGGAGGACGGAGGCCGTTGGATTGCTCTCATCCACGACCCGTCCTACCCCGACATCCTGCGCGCCTGGGTGAACCAGGCCATGGCCCCCGCCGACCTGTGATCCCTGAACCCCTTTTGCTTGTCCGCAAGGGCTCCCTTTTTCGCTTCCGTTTACAGAGGAGCGCGCCGGAACACGGTCATGGCGCTCCTCCTTTGGTCGTCGGCTTCTTCAGCATGACAAGGTCGTCGTCCAGCCCGTGGCGGATAACGTCGAGCCTGGGGGAGGCGGCTCCAAGGCTCTCGGCATGGATCGGTTTGATCCGGAAAGGGAAAAAGCTTGGGTTGTCAAGCAGGTCCCTGAGCGGAGCCGAGCCGTTGGCGCGGGCGTGGAGGGATGCTTCTATCAGCCAGGCGATCAGTAGGGAATCCTCAACGGCCAGCGTTGTCCCGGCGGAGTAGATGCCTTTTGCGCCGGTCTCCTGAAGCACGCCCCAGTCCAGGTACGAACGCAGCACGCGGCGGGCTGCTCTGGAAACGGTCTCCCGCTCGCCGTATTGCTCGCGGACCCGGCGCTGGACATGCGCCGCGGCAGCCGAGCCCTGAAGCCTCAGAAGACGGCCGGCCTGGGTGGCTACACCGGACCAAAAGGGATAAGCGGCGGTCACCATGCCCCAATGGATCGCTATGCTCAGGTGATGAGGAATGAGTGAGGAGGACTGAACGGCAAGAAAATAAAGGCCTTCATCGCGTAAGGGAATGAGTTCATCCGGAGGCGATACCCAAACCTTGCGCAGAATGCTGATGACCTTATTTCTATTGCATCCTTTCGCGTTGCCCCCAACGGACACTTTGTCCTTCAGCATCTCCTGCAAGGCATCGTTGACCGCAGCCTTGTCATTCCCTGCCAGGATCAGGTTGGCCGTCTGCTCAAGCCATTCTAATCGTATTCGTTGGCTGAACCCGATTCTATTATCAAGCACTCTCATCACTCAGTCCTCATCACTCATCACTTTCCTTCGCCCCTCCTCTCGATTTGGATCAGAGGGACGATGAGTTCCTCGACTGAAACGCCGCCGTGGCTCACAGCGCGCAGCTTTTCTTGGACAAACGCCTGCCGAGCAGGGGCCAGAAGAGCGAGGTAGTCCTCCGGGAGACCAACGGTGCCCCATTCCAGCGCAGCGGGAAAGCGTTCTTTCACTTTGCCGCGAAGGGCCGCGTCGGGATAGATGCGGACTCGTTCACCGCGCAGGTCAGCCACAGCCCCTTCGGATGGACGACCGCAACCTTCCGCCTCGAGGTTGCCATGATCAGAAGTCAGATAGACACGGAAGCCCCGATCCAAAAGCAGATCGAGGAGAGTATTCATGAACGGTTGTTTGGCCCACTGGCGCACCTGGTTGTGCATTCCGGCGGTGCCCATCTCCATCCCGTGCATGATCTTGTCAACCTTGTCCACGACCAGCCCGGCGACCCTTGCCTTGGGATGAGAAAGTGCTTCAGAAACGTTTTCCAGGCCGCCGTCGCCCAGGCCTTTGAGGTACACGACCTCGTTTGGCATAAGGCCCTGATCCGCCCAGAACTGCGCCCAGAGAGCGGGTTCCTTGTCCGTGGTCTGGATACTGTTCGGGAAAAAGATGGGGGCCTTGCCAGCGAAGGTTGCCTGGCGAGAGACAGATGTGAGCGAAGGAATCCAGGCAAAGACCGCCTGCTCCCGGAATCGCAGCCCGGGCTGTCTTGAGGCAAGTGCTTCGCGGACTACCAGCCATTGGTCCAAGGCAAGGCCGTCGATCACGACCAAAGCGAGCTTTGGTCGTGGTGATGAGTGATGAGGACTGAGTAATGAGTGGGCAAGAAAGCGAGGAATATGGTGAACCATTACCGGCGGAGTTGGTGGCAACTGGATCAAGCCCGCAAACCGTCTTTGAATCCAAGCAAGAAAACTCTCATCAAGCTTTTGCGTAAGTTTGACGAGTCGTTCTCTCTGTTCTTCACTCAGTCCACAGTCCTCATTACTCAGCACTTTTAGCTCCGCCCATCCTCGGGCAAAGTGGAACCAGGCCGTGTGCTTCGCGTCCTCGGCCGGAATGGATGCCTCCAGACTTTCGATGAGCTTGCCCAGACGACGAGACCTGTCTTCGATGGGAACGGTTCGAACGCCGATGCCGACCCAGGTTCTGGACAAGGTGTCCGCATGCTCGTGTAGAGCGGAGTGCAGCACCCCCTCCACGAACAGGTTGTCGATGTAGACCCGGATGTCATGGTGGTCGAAGGGAAGTTCGACAGGTCCTTCAATGGACAGACCGTAGGGTTTCGCGTCTTCACGAACGCCGGACATCCCTTTGGCTGCCTCACGGTCGAGGAAGATCGGCCAGCGCTCCTGGAGGAATGCGAAGAAGGCTTCCCTGTCCGCCACCAGCGTCTCAAGGGGCCAGTCGTCGAAGACGTTATTCTGGCGTAGAAGCTGGATGAACCGCCCGTCGAGGTCAGCCGGGATTCTTTGGCCGCGGTAGTGACGGCGCAGCAGCACCCGCAAGAGGTCCGATGGCTGCTTGACCAGCTCGGGCGCGATTTCAAAGACGTGCCGGAGGACGAACTCCTTGGTGGCGTTGTCGCCCAACTGGCCGGGTGCATGTCGGATCGAAGCCTCATATAAGGCATCGAGGTCCCCGCGATCCAGGGCGGTCACAACCGGGTAACTGAGGTTCGGGAAGATGTCGCCGAGGTTGAAGGAGAGTCTGCGACCGGCCTGGAGGAGGTCATAGGGCAACCCACTGAGGTCGCTTGCTTGGGAACGCAATACGACCACCAGGTCCGTGTGCTCGCCGCGGTCCCAGCGGGAGCGGAACTTCGACTCGTAGGCATAACGGAACGCGATGTGGTCTTCGAACGGGATCAGCTCGAATCCGCGCTCGCGGACGCCTTCGAGAATCCCTTCCTC
>JAGPLX010000038.1 GCA_018053185.1 Syntrophobacteraceae bacterium | reverse complement strand
GATCAAAAGCTCAGCCTCCGAATGCGCTCGACGGCCTCCTCGATCCGCTCCCTGGCGACGGTGAGAGCCATGCGGACATATCCTTCTCCGGGTTCTCCAAACCCGCTTCCCGGCGTGGTCACGATGCCCGCCTCCCGGAGCAGAAGGGATGTGAAGTCCCTGGAGGTGTATCCCTTGGGGGTTGGACACCAGATATAGAAGGTGGCTTTGGGAGTTTCCGGTTCGAGACCGACCCTTCTCAGGCCGGCGATGAAAATATCGCGCCTCTCCTGATAGATGTTCCGCATCCGGGAAACACACTCCTGGTCTCCCTCGAGAGCGGCAATCCCCGCCCACTGCACGGCGTTGAAAACCCCCGAATCGATGTTGCTCTTCACCTGTCCCAAGCCGTCGAGAATTTGTGCGTTGCCCACGGCAAATCCCAACCGCCATCCGGTCATGTTGTAGGTTTTGGACAGGGAATGAAACTCGATCCCCACTTCCCGGGCACCCGGAATCTCGAGAAAGCTCAAAGGCCGGTAGCCCTCGAAGGCCATCTCTGAATAGGCTGCGTCATGACAGACGATGATCTGATACTCGCGGGCAAATTCCACCACCCGCTCGTAGAAATCCCTTTCCGCCGTCGCTCCCGTGGGATTGTTGGGATAGTTGATGAAGATCAACTTTGCCCGCCGGGCCACGTCCGCGGGGACGACATCGAGATCGGGAAGGAACCTGTTTTCGCGGACCAGGGGCATGAAACAGGGTTCTCCTCCCGCAAACATGGTGGCGATGTGATAGACCGGGTAGGCCGGAGAAGGCACAAGGACCAGGTCCCCCGGGTTGATGAATGCCAGGGGCAAGTGGGCCAGGCCCTCCTTGGAACCGATGAGGGTGAGCACTTCCCGGTGCGGATCCAACTCCACGCCGAAGCGACGCCCGTACCACGCGGCCGCACTGACGCGAAAGTCGTTCATCCCGGAATAGGAGGGATACCGGTGGGTCTCGGGGTCTTCGGCGGCTTTCTGCAGTCGTTGGACGATGTGATCCGGGGTCGGAAGATCCGGGTCCCCCACGCCGAGGTTGATCACATCCACTCCCTTGGCAACCAGTTCGGCCTTGAGCCGGTCAATCTCCTGGAAAAGGTACGGGGGAAGTCGTTTCAGTCTGTCTGCCCTGATGAAATCCATGAAAACCTCCAGTCGAGCGAACCCTGCAGTGTTCCCGGACGGTCGGTGTCCGTGCGGCAGGCCCATGCGACGAACGGGGCCTCGATGCCCCTGGATGAGAAAGGAAATCTCGTGGGCTTCCCGAACTGGCGTCAACCCACGGGATTGAACGTTTTTTCTACTGAATGCCGAGGACGTGTTGCATGTCGTACAGGCCGGGAGGTCGCCCCACCACCCAGAGAGCGGCACGTATGGCCCCCCTGGCGAAGTTGTCCCGGCTATGGGCCCGGTGGGTGAGCTCAATTCGTTCTCCCAGTCCGCCGAATATCACCGTGTGTTCCCCCACGATGTCCCCCGCCCGGATGGTCTGAAGCCCGATTTCCGCTTCCGTGCGCTCTCCGATGATCCCATGTCTGGCATACACGCCCGCGGATCCGAGGTCTCTTCCCAGGGCGTCCGCCGCCACCTGAGCCAGTTTCATCGCTGTCCCGCTGGGAGCATCCTTTTTGAACCGATGATGGGCTTCAATAATCTCGACGTCGAACCCGGACCCGAGAAGCCGCGCCACATCGGCGACGACCTTGAAGAGCACGTTCACCCCCATGCTCATGTTCGGGGCCAGAACACAGGGGATCTTCGATGTGAGCCGTCGAATGTGCCGGACCTGCTCCTCGGAGAAACCGGTGGTCCCGACCACCATGGGCTTTCCGCCGGATGCGGCCGTTTCCAGGTGGTGCAGCGAAGCCGTGGGCGTGGTGAAATCAATGACCACATCCGCATCCTGGATGACCGCCTCGATGCCGGAGGCAACCTTGAGCCCCGTGACCGGGCCCCCGAGGACTTCGGCAAGGTCCCGTCCGAGAGCCGGATGATCCGGATGTTCGAACCCGGCCACCAAATCAATCCCTTCGGATTCTCGAATGAGCTGGGCAATGCGCGTACCCATCCTCCCGGCAATGCCGGCAACCGCAGCCCGGACCATTTTTCCCTCCTTGGTGCAGCTCTTGGCTGAGTTTTTCCCTGGAAACAGCCTCCGGGGCATTCTCTCATCCCGCTTACCCCCCCATGCCCTTCCCCGGCGTTCTGGTGCCGTGAGAAGGGGCTTTCCAGGGGAGACCTAGACCAGGCCGTAGGCCTCGAGATCCTTGCGAAGTCGGTTGCGGTTCGCTTCGGACATGGTGGTCAAAGGCAGACGGACCTCTTCGCTTGAAATCTTCCCCATCATAGCCAGGGCCGCCTTGGCGGGTGCCGGGTTGGTTTCGTAAAACAGGGCATGGCAGAGAGGCAGAAGCCGGTAGTAGAGCTTTTGGGCCTCCGCCTGCTTTCCCGCAAAGTGGAGGTTGCACAGGTCCGCCATGTCCCTGGGCGCTATATTGGACACCACGGAGATGACCCCCTTTCCTCCCACGCACAGCAGGGGATAGGTCAAATAGTCTTCCCCGGATACCACTGTGAAATCCTCGGGACATCGAGCGATGATGTCCGTAACCTGCTTCATGGACCCCGAGGCTTCCTTGATGCCGACAATGTTGTCGATTTCAGCCAGGCGGGCGATTGTGGCCGGTTCCATATTGACAGCCGTCCGTCCCGGGATGTTGTAGAGGATGATGGGAATGTCCACGGCCGAGGCCACTTTCCGGAAATGGAGGTAGAGCCCTTCCTGGGTGGGCTTGTTGTAGTACGGGGTGATCATGAGAGCCGCCCGGGCACCCGCTTTCTTGGCGTGCCTCGTCAACCGTATGGCCTCTTCGGTACTGTTGGAACCTGTGCCGGCAATGACGGGCACTTTCCCCCGCACCTGCTCGATGGTGATTTCCACTACCCGTTCATGCTCCGCGTGGGAAAGGGTTGCCGATTCCCCCGTCGTACCGCACGGCACAATGGCGTGAGTTCCACTGGTCAGCTGGAATTCGATCAGGCTCCGGAAGTAATCTTCGTCGACTCGACCGTTCTTGAAGGGGGTTACGATTGCCACCATGGCCCCTTGAAACATGACTACCTCCCTATGTCCTTATTGTAATGTTTCGTCCCAAAGCTCTCCTTCGTAGACGACCCTGGCGTCCCCCTCGAGGAAGACGTCCGTGAAGGAGACAGCATCCTGGGTGCCCTGTTCGCGAAGCTCACGGAAGTGGATGGTCAGCACTTCCCGGCTCCTCGTTCGGACTTCGACAGGGGAACTCACCAGGTTCTTGGATGCAGCAATCAAGGCAGATGCAATGGAGCCTGTCCCGCAGGCCAGTGTCTCTGCTTCGACACCTCGTTCGTAAGTCCGTATGGTCATGTGCCCGACGTCTTCGACCCAGGCGAAATTCACGTTGGTGCCGGCCGGCTGAAAATAGGGGTGAAATCGAAACAGCCGTCCCCAATGGTCCACCTTCATCTCCTCGAGAGAGGACTCGTCCTTCACCAGGTGCACCACGTGGGGGACTCCCGTGTCGATAAAATGGAGGAGAAAGGAACGCCCGTCGGCCTCGAGGCGGAGATCCGTCCGCAGGCCATGAGGTGGAGTCATGCGAATCTTGACCCTTTTTCCCTCGATCTCCGCCTCGATGATCCCGGCGAGAGTCCGAAAGGAGAGTCGAGATTTCGTGGCAATACCGGTGAGATGGGCAAAACGGGCGGCACAGCGGGCTCCATTCCCGCACATTTCCGCTTCGCTTCCGTCGGCGTTGAAAAACCGCCACCTGAAATCCACTTCAGGATCGTTTTCGATGAAAATCAAGCCGTCGGCCCCCACAGAGAGCTTTCTTCTGCAAACCATCCGAACAAAATTCCGGGAGCGGTCCGCGTCAAAGCGACCCGTGCGGTTGTCGATGAGAATGAAATCGTTCCCGCTGCCTGTGAGCTTGAAGAAGTGGATTCTTTCAGATGTTGCCGGCATCACTCCGGGGCACCTCCTCTCAAGGGACAAATGATCCAGGGCTCTCACCCCTTACAGCAAAGGGATTTCGTGATTTAGTGCAAGAAATCAGGAATCGATTCCAGGCGCACCAGGTCGTCCCAGGTCTCGCGCTCCCGGATGACGAAGGTTTCACTCCCTTTCACAAGAACTTCGGCGGATCGAGGCCTCGAGTTGTAGTTCGAGGACATGGCAAAGCCGTACGCGCCTGCGCTCATAACGGCGAGGCATTCCCCGGCACGGACGGCGGGCAATTCCCGATCCCGGGCCAGGAAATCCCCGGATTCGCAAATGGGACCCACCACGTCCACCACCCGGGTGTCCCCGTTTTCCTGCTTCAAGGGCAGTATATGATGGTAGGATCCGTAAAGACTCGGGCGTATAAGGTCATTCATGGCCGCATCGACAATGAGGAAATTCTTGGTAGGGGTGGTTTTGGTGTAGAGTACCCGGGTGAGGAGGACCCCGGCATTTCCCACAATGACCCGTCCGGGCTCAAAAATGAGAGTGCACGGTAACCCCCGCAGCTCCTCCAGAACGGCGCCGGCGTATTCACTGGGGTGAGGAGGGGATTCCTGGTCATAAGAGATTCCCAGGCCGCCGCCCAAATCCAGAAAACGAATGGAGATTCCCAAACAATTCAACCGATCCATGAGGACTCTCAGCCGTTTCAAGGCGTCTACAAAGGGTTCCACCTCCAGGAGCTGACTCCCGATGTGACAGTCCACTCCCAAAATTTCCACGTGATCCAGGGTCTTTGCCCTTTGGTAAGCCTTCACCGCGCTCTCGATGTCGATACCGAACTTGTTCTTGCTGAGTCCCGTGGAGATGTAGGGGTGTGTTTTGGGATCCACGTCGGGATTCACCCGCAAGGCGATCCTGGCGTTGCATCCCATTTTCGCCGCTCGGGCATTGATGGCTTCGAGCTCCTCCATGGACTCGATGTTAAACATGAGGATTCCCTCGGAGAGAGCAAAGTCAATTTCGGCCACGGTCTTGCCCACCCCAGAGTAGACGATTCGCCCGGCGGGGATCCCGGCTTTGAGCGCCCTGAAAAGTTCTCCCCCCGATACGATGTCGGCTCCTCCTCCCAGGGATCCGAACAACCGAAGAATCGCCAGGTTCGAGTTGGCTTTCACGGCGAAACAGGTCAGGTGCGGCACCTCCGAAAATGCCTGGTCAAAAACCGAGAAATGATGCTGAAGGGTTGCATGGCTGTAAACGTAGCAGGGAGTGCCGACCTGGTCGGCGATCGTTTTCAGGGGAACCTCTTCGCAGTAAAGTTCATCTTGTCGGAATTGGAAATGATGCATGCGGGTCGTTTCCTTCTCGGTCAAGTTGACCTATTCAAACAGCACCGCTCGGATTTCCGCCCACTTGGAAAGTAATCCCTCTCGTTGTTCCGCCTGCAGGCCCACGGCCGAGACCGCGTAATGGTACACACGGTTCTTTTTTGCGGTCCGATCGACGTAGGGAGGTCGCTGGATGGGAGTGGCCGTCAGCCGAATGATCTCCTTTCCCTCGCGGCGATAGACATGGTAGCCCCCCACCTTCTCCTTGAGCTCCGTCCAGTGCACCTCGAGAACACCCTTCCCGGGTATGACCCAAACCGTGCTGGGGGGCGGCGGCGGAATGGCTCCGGGCGCCTTCACGTTCGAGATGGTGGCAGGTTCCCCCAGGACCGAGGTGCCCTCGAACATCACCAGGGGAATGACCCGGTAGTCGTAGGTTTGACTCGAGGAGACCGCAGTATCCAGAAACACATTGCCACGAATGGGGATGGAAGTCACCCGTTCCCAGGGGGTGTCGGGAGCATGACGCTCGATAGCAAACTGTAGCTCTCCCTGCAGAGGCCGACCCTGGTCGTCCTTGGTCGAGGCTTTCCACTGAAGGAGGATCCCCTGGTTTTCCGCCGCAGCCACGAGTTCCCTGGGACGGGACGGCGCGGGCACCACCTTCACGATCAGCGGATTGGACAGAGACACCTGCGTACCCCGTTTGTCGAGCACCGCCACCTGGTAACGATATGCCCGGTTGAGCTCGACCGCACCGTCGGCAAAGGCAATTTTCTTCGAATCCGAGGCCAGGAAACCGGTGTACGGCGGTTCAAATCGCTGGATCTCCTGCATCATGGGCGCAGGGCATTCCAGGCAATTTCGGTTCTCCCATCTGAGTTCGGACTTGAGCAAGGAGAAACGATGACGGAATTGCTTTCCCTCTTTGGACTCCAGGCCGGGAATCGACCAGGTAAGCTCGACCTTTTTGGATCTCACCTGGGCCTGAAGGTCCCCGACGACGGACGGAGCCTCCTCGCACAGAGACCTCGGAAAGCTCTTCACCCCACAGCCCGCCAGAAACAATCCTACCAGCAGAACGGGAATGCCGCGAAAAAGGAGATTCAACCTGGTGTCGCAAGGGTTTGGTAGCATCATAAGGCAAGTTTCCCGCTAAGGGTTGCCGGTCAGGGACGTCTCACTCCGGTCCGAATGCGATTTCCAAGGGGACCCCGGGGAAATCCGTGTCATAGGGCGGCGTTCAGTGCCTGCTCCTGGACCTCGAGGTCCCTCCTTGCTTGCTCGATGGCTTCCCGGACTCTCGATGTGGCCGTCCCTCCCAGGGAGACCCTCTGGTTGACGGCACCCAACAGATCCAGGGACTGGAAAACATCGGCGTCGAAGGCTTTGTGGAAATTCTTCAGGATTTCCAGGGTACACTCCTGCAGCTCTTTCTTCTCGCGCTGGCAAAACTGCACAATTTGCCCCACCACGTGATGTGCCTTGCGAAAAGGGACTCCCTTGCGCACCAGGTAGTCGGCAAGGTCCGTGGCCAGGGTGTAGCCTTCCCCGGCAGCCTCCGCCATCCTTTCCCGCTTGAAGCGGATTTCGGGGAGAAGCCTGGCCAGCAGCTGCAACGTACCAAGGACGGTATCCACCGTGTCGAAGACGGGTTCCTTGTCTTCCTGAAGGTCCCGGTTGTAGGCCAGGGGAAGGGACTTGGTGAGGGAAAGCAGCGTCATGAGGTTGCCGAAAACGCGGGCTGCCTTTCCCCGCATGAGTTCGGGTACGTCGGGGTTTTTCTTCTGGGGCATGATGCTCGATCCCGTGCAGAACGCGTCACTGATCTCGATAAAACCGAACTCCACCGTCGTCCAGAGAATCAGCTCTTCGGCCAGCCGACTCACGTGCATCATCAAGATGCTCGAAGCACCGGCGAACTCGATCAGATAGTCCCGATCGCTCACGGCGTCGATACTGTTGGCGGTTACCCTGGGAAAATTCAGGTACTTGGCCGTCCATGCCATGTCGATGGGCAGGGACGTCCCCGCCATGGCGGCACTGCCCAAAGGGAGCACATTGGTGCGCCGGTGGCAGTCGGCGAACCGTTCGTCATCACGACGCAGCATTTCGTAGAAAGCCATGAGATGGTGGGAGAGCAAAACCGGCTGAGCGTGCTGCAGGTGAGTGAATCCCGGCATGACCACATCCAGATGCTGTTCAGCCAGGGCAACCAGGGTTTTCTGCACTTCCAGGACGGCTCTCCGGCACTGGAGGATGGCATCCCGCATGTACAGGCGCATGTCCAGGCAGATCTGGTCGTTTCTGCTTCGAGCCGTATGCAGTTTCCCGCCCGTTTCCCCGATCTTTTGCATCAACCGCTGCTCGATGGCCATGTGGATGTCTTCCATGGAAGCATCGAAGCTCAGTTCCCCCCGCTCGATCTCGCGAAGGATCTCACCGAGTCCCTGGACGATGAGGGACGCATCGTCGTGGGAAATGATCTTACACTCGCCCAGCATTCGACAATGAGCCAGGCTGCCCTCGATGTCGTATCGATAGAGTCTGTTGTCGTAGTGAATGGAGGCCGTATAGTCTTCAACCCTTTTGTTCGTCGGTTGATTGAACCGGCCTTGCCACAGCTTTTCCGCCATAAACGGGTTCTCCTTGGTCTTTCTACCCTTCTGGGGGCTCAATGCGAGGGGAGCTTGCTCCGGACAAGCGACTGGATTCGGAGTCTCAGTGCCTGGAGTCGAATGAAGCCCGTGGCATCCCCCTGCCGATATACATCGTCCTCCTCGAAGGTCGCGAAGCTGGGCTGGTAGAGGGAGCGATCCGATTTGCGACCGGTGACCCGGCAGGTCCCCTTGTAGAGCTTCAACCGGGCGGTGCCCCACACGTTTTCCTGGGCGAGATCCATGGTGTTTTGAAGAAGCCGCATTTCCGGGGAGAACCAGAATCCATTGTAAATCAGCCGGGAATACTGAGGAACCAGGGAATCCCGGATATGCATCACTTCCCGGTCCATGGTAATGGATTCCACGGCCCGGTGTCCCTCCCGCAACAGGGTCCCACCGGGTGTTTCATAGACTCCCCGGGATTTCATTCCAACAAACCGGTTCTCCACCATATCTACCCGGCCGATTCCATGCCTGCCCCCCACTATGTTCAATTCATGCAGCAAACGGGCGGGGCTCAGCCGAACACCGTTGACGGCCACGGCGTCTCCCCTCTCGAACTGAAGCTCGATGATTTCGGGCTCATCCGGGGCCTCCCTGGGGTCCGTGGTCAGAGTGAACATCCCGGGGTCGGGCTCGATCCATGGATCCTCCAGGATTCCTCCTTCGTAGCTGATGTGCAGGAGATTGCGGTCGCTGCTGTACGGCTTTTCGTCCGTGACGGGGACGGGAATGCCGCGCTGTCGGGCAAACTCGACCAGGGCCGTTCGGGACCGCAGGTCCCACTCGCGCCAGGGGGCAATCACCTTGATCCCGGGTTCGAGAGCCAGGTAGGCCAGCTCGAAGCGCACCTGGTCGTTTCCCTTGCCCGTGGCCCCATGGCTCACGGCGTCCGCTCCTTCCTCCCGGGCAATGCGGATCTGGTGTTTGGCAATGATGGGGCGGGCGATGGAGGTTCCCAGCAGGTATTGCCCTTCATAAACGGCATTGGCCCTGAAGGCGGGAAACACGAAGTCCCGAACGAACTCTTCCCGCAGGTCCTCGATACGGGCCTTGACGGCCCCCGTGGCCAACGCCTTGGCCTCGAGGCCCTCCAACTCTTCCCCCTGGCCCAGGTCGGCGGCAAAGGCCACCACCTCGCACTGATAGGTCTCGATCAACCACTTGAGAACGATGGACGTGTCCAACCCGCCTGAATATGCCAGGACCACCTTTTGTACCTTCATGCCGGGGACTCTCTCCTTTCAACGATCATGGGGCTCCGTTCAGGAGCCAGTCGAGCAGGGCCATCTGCAGATAGAGCCGATTTTCCGCCTGGTCGAAAATAACCGACTGGGGGCCTTCCATCACGGCATCGGTGATTTCTTCTCCCCGGTGAGCCGGAAGGCAGTGGAGGACCAGGGCATGGGGAGGCGCGGCCGCCAGCAGGTTTTCATTGACCTGGTAGGGCCGGAAGATTTCACGGCGCGCCGCTGCTTCCTCTTCCTGGCCCATGCTGGCCCAGACGTCCGTGTACAAAACGTCCGCCGATCTCACAGCCTCTCGGGGGTCCTCGATGAGGTAGATCTTTCCTCGATTTTGGGAACGTGCCCATTGGAGCACTTCCTGGTTGGGCGTGTATCCCGGAGGACACGAGAGGAAGATGGTGAAGTCCAGCAAAACCGCGGCGTTGATCCAGGAATGAGCGACATTGTTGCCGTCCCCGATCCATGCCACTCGGAGCCCCTCGAGGGTCCCGCGCTTCTCCTGGATGGTCATAAGATCGCTCAACACCTGGCAGGGATGAAACCTGTCCGTCAAGCCGTTGATGACGGGAATGGTCGAAAATTGTGCGAGAGTTTCCACCTCTTCCTGGGCGAAGGTTCGAACCACGATGGCGTCAAGATACCGGGAAAGGACCCGTGCAGTGTCGGCGGGAGGTTCCTGCCTCGATATCTGTGTATCCTGGGCCGTCATGAAAAGGCACTGTCCTCCCAGGCGGTACATGGCCGTCTCGAAGGAGGCGCGGGTCCGGGTCGAGGGCTTCACAAAGATCAGGCCGAGGATCCTGCCCGCACAGGTGGGCACAAGCCGGCCCTCGGTGCGGGCGGCCTTGAGTTCTCGGCCCCTGGACACGAGATAGAGGACCTCTTCCATGGAAAGATCCCGGAGGGACAGCAGGTCCCGTTTCATGGCTTCACCTCTCCGAGTGCTTCCTCGAGCACGGTCAGACACCGGTCTATCTCCTGCCGTTCCACGATCAGCGGAGGAACCAGACGCAGAACATTCTCGTGAGTACAGTTGATGATGAGACCTTTCTCGAGACAGAGGGTCACCACCTTTTGACCCGGCATGGACAACTCGATTCCCACCATCAGGCCTCGCCCCCGGACCTCCCGGATGACCGCCCGTCGGGATTGAATCTCCCGCAGCCTCTCCAGTAAATAGGCGCCGGCCTTCCTCACCCCATCGAGAAACGCTGGATTCGAGATGATTCGGACCACCTCGAGGGCAGCCGCCGTGACCAGGGGGGTCCCCCCAAAGGTGGAAGCATGGCTTCCCGGTACAAATGCCGCAGCTACATCCTTGGCTGCCAGCATGGCGCCGATGGGAAGGCCGTTTCCCAGGGCTTTGGCCAGGGTCATGATGTCGGGTGTCACTCCTTCCTGTTCGTAGGCGAACAAGGTCCCCGTGCGTCCCATTCCCACCTGGACTTCGTCAAAAATGAGAAGCAGGTCATGCTTGAGACAAAGTTCTTTCAAACCCGCCAGGTATCCGGGTCGAGGAAAGCAGACCCCCCCTTCTCCCTGGATGGGCTCCACCAGGATCGCGCAGGTCCTGGGTGTGATGGCCGCCTCCACCGCCGGGACGGAATTGAACTCCACGAAACCAAATCCCTCCACCAGGGGTTCAAACCCTTTGTGTACCTTCTCCTGACCCGTGGCGGAAAGGGTGGCCATGGTGCGGCCATGGAAGGAATCCTTCATGGCGATGATGTGAAACCGCCCTTCGCCGTACCGGTCCCAGCTGGCCTTGCGGGCGAGTTTGATGGCCGCTTCGTTGGCTTCCGCTCCGCTATTGGAAAAAAAGACCTTATCTGCAAAAGACAGCCCTGTCAATTCCGCGGCCAATTCCACCTGGGGGCGGGTGTAGAAAAGGTTCGAGACATGAACCAGCCGATCCGCCTGATCGCAAAGCGCCCGAGTGACGGCCGGATGGCAATGGCCCAGGTTGCACACGGCGATCCCGGCTAGAAAGTCCAGGTATTCCTTTCCCGTATCGTCCCACAACCGACACCCCTTTCCCCGAACCAGTGTGATCGGCAATCGAGCGTAGGTATCGAAAATGTGTTTACGGCACGAGGATTGAGTATCGTTCATGTGAAAGCTCCTTAGAGATGGACCGTTGGACGGATGTATCCCTACCGTCTTTTGCTGATTTCCGTCCCTATGCCCGCATCGGTGAAGATCTCGAGCAGAATGGCATGAGGGACTCGTCCATCGATGATATGCACCTTTTCGGCCCCGGACTGGACGGCGTCGATGGCGCACTGGACCTTGGGAATCATCCCTCCCCGGAGGGTTTCGTCCTGGAGGAGGTCCGCGGCTTCTCCCACGGTCATGCTCGATATGAGTTCCCCCTGGGCGTTCAGGACCCCGGGAACGTCCGTCATGAGGATGAGTTTTTTTGCCTGGAGCGCCCCGGCCACGCTGCCGGCCACCAGGTCGGCGTTGATATTGTAGGTCTCTCCGTTTTCTCCGACTCCTACCGGCGCGATCACCGGGATGATGTGGCTTCGCCCGAAAAGGCGAAGAATCTCGGTGTTCACCCTCGACACCTCGCCCACCAACCCAATATCCAGGACCTCGGGAGGTTGGTCGTCGCCCTGGTACCGGAAGACGTGAAGCTTGCGGGCTTCGATAAGCCGCCCGTCCTTTCCGCTCAAACCCACGGCTCGACCTCCGTGGCGATGTATCATGGATACGATTTCCTTGTTGATTTTCCCAACCAGCACCATCTCAACGATGTCCATGGTATCTTCGTCCGTGACGCGCATTCCCGCCAGGAAGTCACTCTTTTTCCCGACGCGGTTCAGCATCCGGCCGATTTGGGGTCCTCCCCCATGGACCACCACCGGGTGCATGCCGATGTATTTCATGAGCACGATGTCCCGGGCAAAGCTTTCCTTGAGTTCTTCGGCCACCATGGCATGACCGCCGAACTTGATGACGATGGTCTTTTGGTGGAAGCGCCGGATGTAGGGAAGTGCTTCGATGAGAATCCGCGCCTTTTCAACGACCGTGCACTGTTCCCGTGGAAGTGCTTCCATAAAATCCCGTCCTCACTTTCTCGCCAACCTCCCGGGACCTCGAGGGCCAAAACCGGAGGTGCAACCCGGAAGGCAATCCCGCTCCCACATCTGTTTATCGAGTCACTTCATTAGACCGATTGGGCGACCCGCCGACTCCCCGCCTTCATAGAATGTAACGGCTCAAATCCTCGTCCTGGATGATGTCCATCAGGGTTTGGCGAACATTCTCCCTGGTGATGTGGATGATCTGACCTTTGAGGTCCGGCGCGTTGAAGGAGATTTCCGAGAGCAGTTTCTCCATGATGGTGTGAAGTCGGCGCGCCCCGATGTTCTCAGTCCGGGAATTCACCTGGTAGGCGATTTCGGCGATTTCTTCAATGGCATCGTCCTCGAAGATCAGCTCGACCTCCTCGGTGGCCAAAAGTGCTTTGTACTGCACGATGAGGGCATTTTCCGGCTCCTTGAGGATCCGAACGAAGTCCTCCCTGGTGAGGGAAGCCAGCTCCACCCGGATGGGGAAACGCCCCTGGAGCTCCGGGATCAGGTCCGAAGGTTTCGAGATGTGGAAAGCTCCTGAGGCGATGAACAAGATGTGATCCGTTCGCACCATCCCGTATTTGGTGGTCACCGTCGATCCTTCCACGATAGGCAGAAGGTCTCTCTGGACCCCCTCCCGGGAAACATCCGGTCCTCGCCCCGATTCCCTTCCGGCGATCTTGTCGATTTCATCCAGGAAAATAATCCCCGAGTGTTCGACCCGCTCTACTGCCGACTTGATCACCTTATCCATGTCGATGAGGCGCTGGGATTCCTCCTGGACCAGGATCTCCCTGGCCTCGGGGATCTTGACCTTGCGGCGCTTGGTTCTTCGCGGGAACACGGAACCCAGCATCTCCCGGAGGTTGTAGTCCATGTCTTCCATTCCACAGCCGGCTAAAATATCGACCATGGGAAAATTCCGGTCAGGGACGTCGATTTCGACATAGCGATCGTCCAGGGAGCCCTGGCGAAGCAGCTTGCGGAGCTTCTCTCGGGTCGAGTCCGCCTGGTCGGATTCTTCCTGGGCTGCCTGCCGGCCATCTGGTTCGATGAGGAGTTGTTCGCGATTCTCCGGTTGTCTCTTGGGAGGAAGCAGGATGTCCAGGAGCTTTTCCTCGGCCAATTCTTCGGCCTTGAGCTTGACTGTTTCCATCTCCTCGGTCCGGACCATGCTCACGGCCAGCTCCATGAGGTCCCGGATCATGGATTCGACGTCCCGGCCCACGTAACCTACCTCGGTGAACTTACTGGCCTCGATCTTGAGAAAGGGAGACTGGGCAAGGCGTGCCAGCCGCCGGGCGATTTCCGTTTTGCCGACGCCGGTGGGGCCGATCATGATGATGTTTTTGGGAGCGATTTCATCTCGCAGGTGCTCGGGCACCTGCTGCCGTCGCCAGCGATTCCGCAGGGCGATGGCCACCATCCGTTTGGCATCCTTCTGGCCGATGATGTACTTGTCCAGCTCGAGAACGATTTCTGCGGGAGTCAACGGCTGTTGCATGAGCTTACAGCTCCTCCATGGTGAATTCCTGGTTGGTGTAGATACAGATGGATGCCGCGATTTTCATGGATTCCCGGGCGATTTCCAGGATGGACATCCGGGTATTGGCCACCAGGGCCCGGGCCGCCGCCAGAGCATAGGGGGCCCCGGAGCCCACGGCCGCCAGCCCGTCGTCCGGTTCGATGACATCGCCCGTGCCGCTCAGAATGAAACACTGCTCCGTATCGGCGGCAATGAGCAGGGCTTCGAGGCGCCGCAAGGCCCGGTCCATGCGCCAGTCCTTGGCCAGCTCCACGGCGGCTCGTTTGAGGTTTCCGTTGAATTGCTCGAGCTTGGCTTCGAGCCGTTCGAAAAGGGTGAAGGCGTCTGCCGTCGAACCCGCAAAGCCCGTAAGAATTTTGTTATGATACAGCCTGCGAATCTTCCTGGCCTGGTGTTTCACCACGGTGTCTCCCATGGTGACCTGACCGTCTCCCGCCATGACCACCCGGCCGTTCCGTCGAATGGCCAGAACGGTGGTTCCTCGAAAAAGCGCATCTGCCATAAAGAAATGGTCTCCTTAAAAACAGCCCTGGTTCAGCCTCGGATCCCCCATGCTCCTCACGCGGGCTTCTTTCTGCTCCTGGGATGAGCCCCGTCGTAGGTCTTCATGAGCTGGTCCAGGTGGACGTGGGTGTAGCGCTGCGTGGTCGACAGGGTCGAGTGTCCCAGCATTTCCTGGATCGCCCGGAGGTCCGCCCCCGAATTGAGGAGATGGGTCGCAAACGTATGACGAAGTCCATGAGGGGTCACAGGTTTCCAGAGCCCGCACCTCTTGAGCTCCCCCTGGAGGATCCGGTGGACTGACCGGGTCGAAAGCCTTTCCCCCCGGGCATTGATGAAAAGCGCCCGGGACCGGGTTCGCACGGTGGGGGCTTGTTCGTCCAGGACGCGAAGATACTGCGAGACGGCGTCCGTCGCCTTCCTTCCAACGGGAATGATCCGCTCCTTCTTGCCCTTGCCAAATACCAGGACCATTCCTCTTCCACCCAAAAGGTCCTCTTCGTCAAGTCCCACCAGTTCACTCACACGCATCCCCGTCGAGTAGAGGCATTCATACAGGGCCCAGTTACGGCTTCTCCTCCATGAGGCTCCGGGATTCCGAGCCCACAGCTTGAGCGAATCCAACAAATGAAACACATCATCCACCGTAAGAAAAGAAGGGATTCTGGATTTGACCTTGGGGTGGATAATTCGAGTGACCGGATTTCGAGGCACATGGCCCCTTTCGTGGAGAAACCCGAAGAAGGATCGAAGGGCTGAGATCTTGCGCGCCTGGCTGGTCTTCTCCACTTTCGAGTGGAGCATGGCCAGGTAGCTACGCACCTGGTCCGGCGAAATCTCATCCACCTGGATGGGAGACGAGTTGGCGGTTTTGAGCAGATGGCTGTGAAACTGTTCGAGGTCGGATCGATAGGCATTGAGGGTATGATCACTCACGGCACGCTCGTGGCGCAGATAGGCCTGGAAAAGTTCCACTGATTCCGTCCAGGTCAATGGTTTCGATACGGTGCCAAGTCCCATGATTCCCTACGGCTACGGCAAGGGTTTAATTTTAAAAGTGATTCCGAAATGATCCTCAAAGGTAACAAAGCAAGCTAGCATACGGAGGGAAAAAATCAATTGCAAACTGGCCCTGTGCCTGGGTCCCTTCGACGACTTCCTCTCCTGAGAGGGGATCGAGGACCTACACGTTCACTCCTGAATCCCGTAACCGATGAAGGGAGCCCCCTTGGATCCCGACATTCCAGCATCTTTGCAGGATGGGAAAACAGATGAGTGCAAAACGCCACCCATGGAAGCCATAACCTGCGGAGTACCGGTGGTCTGCGTGACTTTTGGGTTGCTTCGACCCCCTGCAGGGCCTATGTTCAGGGAACCACAATTCTGCTTGAAAGGGCATGCCTATGAGTGAGCTACAGGACGTAGCCCGGACAATAGCCTTGACGATGGGCATCGGATGGGCGAGCGGGATCAATCTCTACGCTTCGATCTTCGTATTGGGTCTTTTGGGAGCGACCGGAAACATTGTACTCCCCCAGGGCCTGCTCATTTTGGCTCATCCGGCCGTCATTGTCGCGGCCGGTTTCATGTATTTGCTGGAGTTCGTGGTTGACAAAATCCCCGGCGTGGATTCGGGCTGGGATGCCCTGCACACATTCATCCGCATTCCCGCTGGAGCGGTTCTTGCCGCCGGAGCCGTGGGGAAGACGGACCCGTCCATTGCCCTTGCGGCAGCCATTCTCGGCGGCGGCCTCGCCGCCGGCACCCATGCCATGAAATCGGGAACCCGAGTCCTGATCAACACCTCTCCCGAACCCTTCAGCAATTGGGTTGCCTCCGTAGGAGAGGACTTTCTCGTCATTGCAGGGCTTTGGACCGCTCTTCACCACCCCTACCTGTTCCTCCTGCTCCTGGCAGGATTCATCGCCCTCATGATTTGGATTCTTCCGAAGCTCTGGCGAGGGCTCAAAAGGCTTTTCGGCTTTCTTGCAAACCTGGTCGGAGGCCGTAAGAGCGGCGGAACCCATTTGCCGAAGTAGCCGGTTTCTTTTGACCCGCCCAGGAAACGACGAGTGCGACCTCCCCGTATCCTCGATTTGCCCGGGAATGCGCCGAAAGGGCTCGTCATTCCAGGCCGAATCGCAGAGAGGTTTACTTGCGGCGGTTAAAGCCCGGGAAAATCCCCCCTTTATTTGTTCCACCGCAGCGATGGAAGCCGAATCTGTGTTGACGAATCACCCGACCACCACGGGATGGGCTCCTTGGCCACGGCTTTCCCGGGATCTTGTGGCCCTTCCTTTCCCTTGCCCGCCGCTTCGAGAAGGACCCAAGATCCTGTCTTAAGCCCTTGATTTCCAGGGGCCGGGTATAAACCCTTCCAGGCGGAAAAGTCTTGAGCGTGCGTTCTTTCACAGACGAGGGCTTCAGCCGTATACTTTCCTCGGACAATAGGGGATGTTCCGCGGCGGGGCCTGAAAAGTTGCGCCCTCTCTGCTTGGGGCAGCCGAACCGTTTGGTTCTCCTGACGAAAGCAGTCCGCCTGCGACCGTTTTCTGCCCGGTAGATCAGGATTTCTGAGCGGGGCGGCGGAGGGGGTTGGAAGATTGGTCAACGATGGTTCTCTCTGGGATCAACCACGGAAGACACGGAAAATCTTTTTTATTTCCCTGTTCGCATTGTTCGTGCAGTGCTCAGCGTCTTTACCGGATTGTTTCCTAATCAGCAACACTCGATTCCCGTAAAACCATCCATGTCTTTTTCTGCAAAAAGCTCCCTTCCACGTTGTCTTCCATTTCCAGGAACATCCCCCAGGGAACCGCAAAAGTGAATACATTCCTGTCGAGCTGGTTTTTTACGTTTTTTCTTGCGGAGATATCCGTGAGGCCGACGACCGCGCGGGGGAGATCAGACCGGGCTTCCCGGTAAGGGAAGATCCCGATCTGTTGGCACCCGGCGGCAAAGGGCACGGTCACATTTTCATTGCCCTCCCTGCCGTAATTGGCCAGGACTACGAGGGCGGCAAGCTGGTCCGGGTCGGCGAGAAAAACGATCACCTGGGGCTCTTCCTCGCCCGGAACTACATCGGTTAGGGGTTTGAAGACGACATACCTTGTGGGAATCTCCGTGATGGGCATGGTGTCGACGAACTGCTTGACCAATTCCGGGGATTTCATGTACCCCTCCCCGTGGCGGAATTCCTCCAGAAAATCTTCTCCTGCGGAAGATTTCAGTTTTTCCGCCATATCGCGACCCGTTGGCCAATTCTCGTTTCCCGTGGACAGAAAATGATAGAAACACTCAATGCCGCCGGGAAAATTGAGATACTGGTTCCCGAACCCCAGTCCTACCCCGCCGCCCCAGCAGCCACAAGTGTTTCTGTCAAAGGCCGCGGTTTTCCCTTTTGCCGCAGCTGCCAGCATCCACATGACACATCCCCATTTTCCCTCTTTGAAGCCCATCGCTTTTTCGGGTCTGTTGTCGGTCCAGACGATGGCGACCGGGCAATATTTTAAGCTGAGTGCCCGGGCTATCCTGCTTTCCATGGTTATACCCCCGTTTTGTCGAACGGTTCGCTTTGGGCACGCTCCTGCCAATATTTATATTCATAGGGCCATTCAGCCCGGTAATAACGGACCAATTCGCGCATTCTTTCCCGATGGGCATCCTGGATCTTTTCCGCCGTGGCAAGACGCCTTTTGCTTTTCCAGGCGTCAACAAGATTTCTGCCCGCATTGAAGGCCTGATCGCAAATCTTCTCGTCCAGATTCCTGTCCTTGGTCGTTCCCATCTCGGCCCATACGGCATCTACAGGAATAACTCCGGTGATCATCAGGAAATGATTGAGGTATTGGACAATGGGCCATTCATCTCCGCCTCCGGAAGTCACCACGCTCATGCCATATTTACCTTCCAGGGACATGCAGTGAATGAGACCGGCGCACCTGTCCAAAAAAACCTTCAACTGCGCACTGACATGGGAAATGTAATTGGGCGTCGCCAGTATCAACCCATCGGCGGCCAGCACTTTTCCCTTTATGGATTCAAAGTCATCTTTCTGATGGCAGATCCCTTTTTTGTGACACTGGTTGCATCCCAGACAGGGCTTCAGGGAGTCTCCGCGCAGGGATACGGTCTCACATACGGCGCCCAGACTCTTCGCACCTTTCAAAACCTCTTCAAGCAACATCCCCGTGTTTCCCTTCTCGCCATTCGGGCTTCCAAGTATACTTATAACCTTCACAGCCTTTGCACCTCCTCACAACCAAGTTCATTCGCTCGCGTCCTTAACGGCGGCGAGCGTAGCGGTATCCGAATCATGTCGCCAGTCTTACCCCAAGGTCGAAGGCTTTCCGGCAGTCATCCGGGAAGACCTCCTCGTGACGCTTCCGTTTTGCTGCCGGATCAAACATTCCCGCTGCGTATTGCGAATAATCGTCAAACTGCAGTGTGTCAAAACTCATGAGCGACTCGCAGGGTCCGAACAGCATCTCAAGCAGGAATTCGTTGAACCGAAACACACGATCGAGACTCATTTCCGGAACCATCTCCTCAGGGATGTTCATTGTGTAGATCCAGGCGGTGGGGATTTTTCTCGGGAAAAGGCTCCTGTTTCCCTTTTCGTAAAGGAGAAAGGGGAATAAAAGCCGCTCAAGGAAGGACCGCATTTCACCCGTGACTTCACCGAAGTAGATCGGCGAACCCAGGATAAGAGCATCAGTCCCACGGATTTCATCCAGGACCGGCGTCAGGTCATCCCGGGTGGCGCACCTCCCGAAACTTTTGCCGCCCTTCTTCTTACAGGCAAAGCAACTAACGCACCCCTTGTAGTCGAGGTCGTACAGGTGAAAAAGCCTTGTTTCGGCGCCCTTTG
Organism: Syntrophobacteraceae bacterium; assembly: GCA_018053185.1. Lineage (GTDB taxonomy): Bacteria > Desulfobacterota > Syntrophobacteria > Syntrophobacterales > Syntrophobacteraceae > JAGPLX01. The sequence continues at coordinate 1,232 of JAGPLX010000038.1, read as the reverse complement.
AAGCGGCGCCTTCCAGGGCGTGTTCGAGCATGGTGGCGGTATTCCATTTCTTTCTTGGACTTCCGTTGATTGCAATGACTTTCATCGATTCAACCTTGTTGGTCTGTTCCGGTCGATTTACCGGTTGGGAGCTCGGCGCCTCCGACACAATAGCATGGATACGCTCTGCAATTCATTCTTCCTCTATATAATCAAAACATCCCGCCGTCGGCGGTAACTACCTGGCCGGTAACGTAATCCGAATCAACACTCGCAAGATACACAAATATCCCGACCAGCCGGTCAGTGTCAGGAAGAGTTTCCAGCCGCTTGCCTGCTTCCGCGCCGAACTCCCTCGCATAGTATATGGCTAGCGCATCTGTCATACGTGTTTTGGCAACGGGGACCACTGCGTTGACCTGGATGTTGAATGGAGCGATCTCTCTGGCCACATTCTTGGTAAAGGCGACAATGCCCCCTTTCGCCGATGCGTAATCGACCACACCATAAAATCCCTGAAACGCGGCCGGCGCAGCCAGGTTGATGATCTTTCCACTCTTCGCGGGAACCATGAAGCGCCGCAACGCCTCTTGGGAGTGATAGTATGTGCCAAATAGATGCGTACGAATCGTTTTTTCGAACTGCTCCGGCCTGAGTTCCATAAACTGGGTGGGGCGGATGATTCCCGCGTTATTGACCAGGATATCGAGTCCCCCCATCAGGCTTTGGATATCATCCATGAGTCGGCGGACCTCTTCCAATGAAGTCGCATCGTACAATCCTCCCTCCGCCTTGACACCATATGCCCGCGCCTCCGCGATCGTCTTTGCCAATCCTTCTCTGTCTTCCCTCGCCGTCAGGAATACGTCCGCCCCTTCCCTGGCATAACCAAGCACGACCGATCGACCAATACCTTTACTTGCCCCTGTTACCAGTGCCTTCCTACCCGAAAGTCTCATATACCCCCTCCTTTCCTCATTTCCCATCGTGTATAAGCGACGGCTTGCGGCACCAACCCGCATCTTCGAACGCCGCTTCGGGTTCCGTAGCGCGCCAGAGTCGAGCGTTCACGCGCCGGCCGATGATGCCATCGGCGGCTGGAATGATCGTTTCCGATTCCAGGGCGCCTTCGAGATTAGCGTGCTCGTTGCTGTTCCGGAAGTGCTGACGCGTGCGGAACCACCCCACGACCTGGGGATTGCGCAGGTCGGGGTTGCCCTGGATGTGGGGCCGCGCGTTATTGAAGAATCCGG